>NZ_JANYGG010000113.1 GCF_025362505.1 Sphingomonas sp.
AGGATGGTCACTCCAAGGCGGTCGATCGTCTCCCACAGGCGGCCGTGGTCGGGGTAGTTGGGGACGCCGTCGAACATCACGCTGGTTGCGCCACACAGCAGCGGGCCGTAGATGGTGTAGCTGTGCCCGGTGATCCAGCCGACGTCGGCGGTGCACCAGAAGATGTCGTCTTCGCGGGCTCCGAAGATCCAGTCGAAGGTAGTCGCGGCCCAGGTGGCGTAGCCGCCGGTGGTGTGGACGACGCCCTTGGGTTTGCCGGTCGAGCCCGAGGTGTAGAGGATGAAGAGCGGATCCTCGGCGTTCATCGGTTCGGGCGGGCAGTCGGCGGGGAGCGTGTCGCGGAGGGTAGCCCACGCAAGATCCCGGTCCTTGACCATCGGCACAGCGGCGCCGGTGCGCGCCACGACGATGACGGTGTCGACGGGGCTGAGTTCGAGCGCCTTGTCGACGTTGGATTTCAGGGGGATCGACTTGCCGCCGCGACGTCCCTCGTCGGCGGTGATGACCGCGGTCGCACTACAATCGCGGATGCGGTCGGCGAGGCTTTCAGGAGAAAAGCCACCGAAGCAAACCGAATGGACCGCGCCAATCCGGGCGCAGGCGAGCATCGCCGCCGCCGCCTCGGGGATCATCGGCATGTAGATCATGACGCGGTCGCCGCGCTTGATGCCGCGCGACTTGAGCGCGTTGGCGAACTTGCAGGTTTCTTCGTACAGCTCGCGGTAGGTGAGGGGGCGGCCTTCGCCGGGCTCGTCGGCCTCGAATATCAGCGCGGTCTTGTCGGCTTTGTCGGCGAGGTGGCGGTCAAGGCAGTTCACGGACAGATTGAGCTGGCCGTCCTCGTACCAACGAATGTGGAAGTCGTCGGCGGCAAACGACCAGTCGCCGGCGCGGGTCGGTTCGCGCACCCAGTCGAGCCGCTTGGCCATCGCCAGCCAGAAGGCGTCCGGATCGGCGGCGAAGGCGGAATTAAGCGCGGCGAGTTCGGCGGGACCGATGCGGGCGCCGAAGCCGGCAGGCACGGGGACGACGGCTTCACTCATGATACGGGCCCTCTGCTCAGGCGGTATCGCCCATCGTAGCCATGTCGATCACGAAGCGATAGCGAACATCATTCTTGAGCAGTCGCTCATAGGCCTCGTTGACCTGGTCCATGCGGATCATCTCACAGTCCGGATAAATGCCCTTTTCGGCGCAGAAATTGAGCATTTCCTGGGTCTCGGGGATTCCGCCAATCGCCGATCCGCCGACCGCGCGGTTCATCGAGAGGAGGTTGAAGCTGTGGAATTCCGGCATCATGTCGATCATTCCGACCAACACCATCCGTCCGCTGCGGCCGAGCAACTGGAGGTAAGGCGTGATGTCGTGCTTCACCGGGATGGTGTTGAGGATGAAGTCGAAGCGCTTGAACGCGGCCTTCATCTGTGCGGCATCGGTCGACAGGATGACGTCGTGCGCGCCAAGTTCGCGTGCGTCATTACCCTTGCTCGCGGTGGTCGTAATCATGGTGACGTGCGCGCCCATCGCGGCGGCTAGCTTGACCCCCATGTGGCCAAGGCCGCCAAGACCGACGACGGCGACTTTCGAGCCTTCGCCCACGCCATATTGGCGAAGCGGCGAGTAGGTGGTGATCCCGGCGCACAGCAGCGGCGCGACGCGGGTAACGTCCATGCCGGCGGGCACCTTGCAGACGAAGTGGTCGCGGACGACGACATGGTCGGTGTAGCCGCCCATGGTGACGGTGCCGTCATGCTTGTCGATGCCATTGTAAGTGCCGACGTTGCCCTGTTCGCAGAAGACTTCCCAGCCTTCCGTGCACTGGTCGCATTCCATGCAGCTGTCGACCATGCAGCCGACCGCGACGGTGTCGCCAACCCGGTGCTTGGTGACGTCGGGGCCGACGGCGGTGACCGTGCCGACGATCTCGTGACCCGGCACGGCGGGATAGCGGCTGTTGTGCCAGTCGTTGCGACAGGTGTGGAGGTCGGAGTGGCAGATGCCCGCGTGGGTGATCGCGATGGCGACGTCGTTGGCACGCAAGTCGCGGCGCTCGACGCTCATCGGTTCAAGCGGTGCGTCCGCCGCCTTGGTGCCCCAGCCGCGTGCCGTCGTCGCCATAAGTCGCTCCCTGAAACAAATGTGTTCGGGGTCGCCCTAGGCCCGCCGAGCGACGCTGTCAGCCCTTGTCGGACAAGGAAGCTTCAGATGACCGAGCGGCGGGTCAGGCGTGCGCGCAGGTCGCTCATGCCGATGCGGTCGACGGCGCGTTCGGGGAGCGAGGAGCGGGTCACCGTGGCGAGGTGCCCGAGCATCTGGCCGACGACGTCGATCGACTGGAGCGGCACGGCGTGGCGGGTGACGAGAAGGGGGTCGCTGCACAATGTGTCGCCAAGCGCCTCGATCAGACGGCGGGCATATTCGAGTTCTTCAGCGAGACGCAGCCTGAGCGGATCGTCGGTCGGGACCAGCGCCGGGTCGAGCGGGGGTGGGTCGCGGCGGATCGAGGGGCGCGGGGCCGGGTCAGCGGCACGGGCCGCAAATGGCGACACGGCGATGCTCTCAGCGCGAATTTGCGCCTGCATGCGATCGATCCTGGCCTGACCCTCTTCGTCCACAATCACTTCCCCGCGGGAGATCATGCCTAGAATAACGATGGTTAACAGAGAATTTTTAGATCCGAAACGGATGCAATATTTCTGTCGCGGCTTTGGCGTCGAAGCCAAATCAGGCGGGGTCATGGGCGGCGTCGACGCAGCGCGAAGTGGCGATCGCCAACGGGCTCGACGAGGTGGGGCGGCTCGCCGCCTGAACAGGGCGGGGCGCCGCATTCGACTGGCGACACCCTGCTTCATGGAGGATTCAGCAGGCCACAGCCAGACGTCGCAACAGGAAGCGGAGAATTTAGATGATCAGTCTGAGGCCGGTGGACCCGAGAATGAACGCGTCGCGCGAGGACTTCGATGAGGTCGAATATCTGCTCCGCCGGGCGGACAAGGAAGTCGTCGCGGCAATCCGCGCCAATGATCCGCGAGTCCACGACAGCCACGCTGGGCTCGCCAAGCGCTATTCGCGAGCATCACGCGCGCTCCTCGCCAAGATTGACGCCGAGACCGAGGGCGATTGATCGCGCGATACGCGTGCCTCTTTTGGAGGAGGGCTAGGCCGAGAGCAGGCGGATCGGGTTTTCAATCAGGGCCTTCATCGCCTGCAGGAAACTCGCCGCGTCCCACCCGTCGACGACGCGGTGGTCGCAGCTGAGCGAGAGGTTCATGCGTTTGCGTGCCTCGATCTCGCCATCGACGATGGCCGGGAGCAACTGCACCTTGTTGACCGCGATGATCGCGACTTCGGGGCGGTTGATGACCGGGGTCGAAGTGATCCCGCCCATCGGGCCGAGGCTCGACAAAGTGATGGTCGATCCAGTGAGCTCGTCGCGGGTCGCCTTACCGGTTTTGGCGGCGTTGGCCAGGTGACCGATGTCGCGCGCCAACTGCCACACCGATTTCGTCTGAGCGTCGCGAATGACCGGGACCATCAGCCCGCCGGGGGTCTGGGTCGCCATGCCAAGGTGCATCGCGCCGTGACGGGTGAGCATCATATTGTCGTCGTCGAACGTCGCGTTAAGCATCGGCCAGTCGGCGATCGCTCTCCCCATCGCGGTGATGAGGAAGGGCAGGAGGGTAAGCTTGGGCTGATCGCCGCGGTCGCGGTTCATCATCGCGCGGGTGGCTTCGAGGTCGGTGACGTCGAACTCCTCGACCAGCGTGAAGTGGGGGATGCGCCGTTTGGACTCCGCCATATTCTCGGCAATCTTGCGGCGGAGGCCGACGACCTTGGTGGTTTCGTCGGGACGTTTCGGGGCTGAGCCGGAGACGGTGCCGCCGTTGTAGAGCAAATACGCGTCGAGATCGGCGTGACGGATGCGGTCGGCGGTGGTTTTGACCGCAGCCAAGTCGATGCCGAGGTCGCGCGCCCGCTGGCGGACGGCGGGGGAGGCGAGGGTCTTGGGGGAAGCAGGAGCGGTCCCGTCATTCCCGTTCGTGTCGAGCGAAGTCGAAACACTCGGCTCGGGGCGAGGTCCCTCGACTTTGCTCGGGATAAACGGTTTTGGTTGCTCCGTGGCGCTGACCGGAAGGGCTTGCTCCATCGCCGGGCTGGCGTGGACCGCACCGTCGCCGAGCGGTTGTTCGTCCTTGCTCTCGATCGCAGCGACCGCCGCATCGGTCTCGATTTCGACCAGCGAGGCGCCGATCGCGACCTGGTCACCAACTTCACCGGCCAGCGCGACGACAGTGCCGGCGACGGGGCTTTCCATCTCGACCGTCGCCTTGTCGGTCATCATGTCGGCAAGCTGCTGGTCCTCCTCGACGCGGTCGCCCAATTTGACGTGCCACGCGACGATCTCGGCCTCGGCGATGCCTTCGCCGATGTCGGGGAGCTTGAAGATGAAGCGGGCCATCTAGGATTCCATCACTTTCTTGAGGGCGTTCTTCATGCGCAGGGGCCCCGGGAAATAAACCCATTCATAGGCGTGCGGATAGGGCGTGTCCCACCCCGCGACGCGGACGATCGGGGCTTCGAGACAATAGAAGCAGCGTTCCTGGACCAGCGCGCTCAGTTCGGCACCGAAACCGGAGGTGCGGGTGGCCTCCTGCGTGATGAGGCAACGGCCGGTTTTCTCGACCGAGGCGGCGATGGTGTCGAGGTCGAGCGGCACGAGCGTGCGCAGGTCGATGACTTCGGCGTCGATGTCATTCTCCTCGGCCGCGGCGAGCGCGACATGGACCATCGTGCCATAGGCGAGGATGGTGACCGCTTCGCCGGCACGGACGATGTTCGCCTTGCCGAGCGGGACCACATAATGACCGTCGGGAACCTCGCTCGCGGGGTGCTTCGCCCACGGCGTGACCGGACGGTCGTGGTGGCCGTCGAACGGGCCGTTATAAATCCGCTTGGGTTCGAAGAAGACGACCGGATCGGGATCCTCGATCGCGGCGATCAGGAGGCCCTTGGCGTCGTAGGGGGTCGAGGGGATGACGGTCTTCATCCCGGCGATGTGGGTGAACAAGGCCTCGGGGCTCTGACTGTGGGTCTGGCCGCCGAAGATGCCGCCACCATAAGGCGAGCGGATCACGACCGGCATTGTCCATTCGCCGGCGGTGCGATAGCGCATCCGGGCGAGCTCGCTGACGATCTGGTCGTAGCCGGGGTAGATATAGTCGGCGAACTGGATCTCGACGACCGGCTTGAGGCCATAGGCGGCCATGCCAACCGCCGTGCCGATGATCCCGCCCTCGCTGATCGGCGTGTCGAAACAGCGAGTCTTGCCGAATTCCTTTTGGAGGCCTTCGGTGACGCGGAAGACTCCACCGAAATAGCCCGCGTCCTCGCCGAACACGACGATGTCCGGGTCGCGGGCCATCATCACGCGGTGGGCGTCGTTGATTGCCTGGATCATGTTGCGAGTCGTCATGAAGGTTCGTGTCCGAGAAATTCGCGTGCTTCGGCGAGCGCCTGTTCGCGCTGCTCCCGTAAATGCCACGGAGTGTCGGCGAAGACATCCTCGAACATCGAGCCGATGCGGTCAAAGCCTTGTTGCGGCAGGACGCCGTTGGTCTCGGCGGCTTTCTGCGCGGCGCGGACTTCCTTGTCGATTTCCTTGTCTTGGCCGGTGTCGCGGTCGTCGTCCCATTCGCTCAAGGTGACGAGGTGGGCCTTGAGCCGCGCGATCGGGTCGCCGAGCGGCCATGCACCGGCCTCGCCCGCAGGACGGTAACCGGTCGGGTCGTCGGAGGTCGAATGGCCCTCGGCACGGTAGGTGAAATACTCGATCAGCGTCGGGCCCTTGTTCAAGCGGGCGCGGTCGGCGGCCCAGCGGGTGGCGGCGAACACCGCGAGCGCATCATTGCCGTCGACGCGAAGCCCGGCGATGCCATAACCAACGGCGCGCGCGGCGAAGGTGGCCTGCTCAGCCCCGGCGATCCCCGAGAAGCTCGAGATCGCCCACTGGTTGTTGACGACCGCGAGGACGACCGGGGCCTGGTAGACCGAGGCGAAGGTGAGCGCGGAGTGGAAGTCGCCTTCTGCCGTCGCGCCCTCCCCGATCCAGCCCATCGCGATGCGGCTGTCGCCCTTGATTGCGCTTGCCATCGCCCAGCCGACGGCCTGCGGATATTGGGTTCCGAGATTGCCCGAAATCGAGAAGAAGCCGTGCGCGCGGTCGGAATACATGATCGGCAGCTGGCGGCCGTGGAGCGGATCGGCGGCGTTGGAGTAGATCTGGCACATCATTGTTTCGAGCGGATAGCCGCGCGTGATCAGGATGCCTTGCTGGCGATAGGTCGGGAAGTGCATGTCGTCGCGGTCGAGCGCGTGGGTTGCGGCGACGGCGATCGCCTCCTCGCCGGTGCACTTCATGTAGAAGCTGGTCTTGCCCTGCCGCTGGGCGCGATACATGCGGTCGTCGAACACCCGGACGGTCTTCATCTGGCGAAGCATCTGGCGAAGCGTGTCGGGCGACAGGCGCGGGTCCCACGGTCCGACCGCGCGCCCATCGTCGTCGAGCACGCGGACGAGTTGGGTGGTCAGCGGGTGGGTGTCGCCGGCGGGCGCGGCGACGTCGGGCCGAGGCGCCTCGCCAGCGCGCTGGACCACAACATTCGAGAAATCGGGCGCGTCGCCGGGCCGATAGCTCGGCTCGGGCACGTGCAGTGCAAGCGCCGGGCGATTCGGGCGCTCGTCGGTGTCGCTCATCCTCATCCTTCCACGCCATCCGGAGGGCCGGCGGCACTCATCAGTGAATGACCCCATAGATGGTTCCCGCCGCGGATTGAAGCGACCAGTTTCAATTGAAACGGGGCCACGTTTGCCGTCGCTCAATCCTCTTGCGGCACGCCGATCGTCGCGCCTTCGCTGTAGTTGCCGCCGGCGCCAGTCTCGAACCACAGCGGGCGGCGCTTGCGGGTGGGGGTGGCGGTGTCGTCGAGGTTGGAGTCGAGCAGGTGGCCGCCGATCATCGTCATCGTGACCTTGTCGGAGTTGCGGATGTTCTCGAGCGGGTTGGCGTCGAGGATGACGAGGTCGGCAAGCTTGCCCGGCTCGAGGCTGCCGAGGTCGCGGTCGAGGCCGAGCGCGCGGGCGGGGTTGATCGTGCCGGTGCGCAGCGCCTCCATGTTCGACATGCCGCCGAGCTTGAACATCCACATGTCCCAGTGGGCGCCGAGCCCCTCGCGCTGGCCGTGAGCGCCGATCGAGACGGGGATGCCGAGGTCGCTGACCTGCTTGGCCTGGCGCGCGGCGTTGAGGACGTTGTCCTCCTCGGGCGGGTTCATCACCGGGCGGCGGGCGCGGGCGTCGAGGATCGGGCGCGGGACCCATTTCGAGAGGATCGGCTCGGCCCACACCGGCGAACGCTGGTACCAGTAATTCTCGCCAAACGCGCCCCCGTAGGCGACGACGAGAGTGGGGGTCCAGGCTGTGCCCGAGCCTTTCCAAAATTGGAGGACGTCGTCGTAGATGTTCGCGACGGGGAGCGAATGTTCGATCGTGGTGTGGCCGTCGGCGATCATCGTCATGTCCATCTGGAACAGCGAGCCGCCTTCGGGGACGACTTCCATGCCGAGCTGGCGGGCCGCTTCGATGATCATCTGGCGCTGTTCGCGGCGCGGCTGGTTATAGCTCTTGACCGACCAGGCACCCGAGGCGCGCAGGCGGCGAAGGTGGGTCAGCGCGTCGTCAAGACTGTTGATCTCCGCAGTGACGGGAGTCGTCGCGCCATAGAGAATCGTTCCGGTCGAGTAGACACGCGGGCCGGTGATGAGCCCGGCGCGCTGCATTTCGGATGAGGCGAACACCTCGTGGGTGTCGGTCGACGGGTCATGGACGGTCGTCACGCCATAGGCGAGCGCGGCGTTGTAGACCCAGTTCTGCTGGGGGATGATCTGGTCGGCACCGTGAGGGCCGTGCCAGTGGGCGTCGATCAGCCCGGGGATGATCGTCTTGCCCGAAACATCGACGCGGCGGGCACCGGTCGGGATGGCGACCGCGCCGGCCGGGCCGATCGCGGCGATGCGGTCGCGGACGATGACGATGGTGCCGTTGTCGATCACCTCGTCACCGCGCATCGTGACGATGCGGGCGCCGGTCAGGGCGAGGGTGCCGGCGGGCTTGGCGGCGTCGGCGGTGAAGCCCAAGTGGGCGAAGATCGGGGCCGGTTTCGGCTTACCGCCCTCGAACTCGCCGGCACCGGACAGGGTGCGGGCGAACAGGTCGGGGCCCTGGCTCCAGTAGAGAGTGCGGCCGTTGCCCGACCAGTGGAGCCAATCGCCGGCATCGGTCGAGACGCGCGTCTGGGGCAGCGCGGTGCCATCCGGCGCGACGTCGACCGAGCGGCCGGTGCGGGTGAACGGCATGACGTAGGCCTGGTAGCGTTCGGTCCAGGCGACATATTGCTCATCGGGGGAGAGCGCGAAGCTGGAGGCGTTGGCGGAGACCAGATGAGTCTGGGGATTCGAGCCGTCGAGGCCGATCGACTTCAGGAGATGCTTGTCCTCGTCACCGTCGTCGATGAAGAACAGGCGGTCATTGGTCGCGCCGAACTGGGGCTGGCTGCCCGACTTGCTGACCTTCTTCGGGGTCCCGCCGCGCGCCGGCACGACATAGAGGCCGGGGTCGCGTCCCCATAACGGGGTAGTGAGATAGCCGTCGCTGCCCTTGCGATAGGCGATGGTCGCGCCGTCGGGGGAGAAGGCGGGCGCGGTGTAATGGCCGGGCTGGGTGGTGACGCTGCGGCCTTCGCTACCGCTCGCGGGGACGATCTTGACGCGGCCGGCCTGGTCGTCGTCCCAGCTGACATAGGCGATCTGGCGGCCATCGCGTGAGAAGGTCGGGTAGGATTCGAATTCGGTCGCGCGGGTCAGGCGGCGGGAGGTTCCGCTCGCCACGTCGCGGATCCACATGTGGCCGAGCGCTTCGTAGACGATGCGACGGCCGTCGGGGCTGGTGTGGGCGAAGCGGACCATCTTGACGTCGAAGCGGTCGGGGGCGACCTCCTTCTGCTGGCGCGGGGCGTCTTCGACGAAGCGGGTGCCGGCGACGTGGAACGGGATGTCGGCGATCGCCTTCGTGGCGACGTCGATGCGGTGGAGCGTGCCGCCAGCCCAGTAGACGATCGAGCGATTGTCGGGGGTCCAGCTGATGCCGGGGTAGACGCCCTGCACCGCCCAGGTTTCCTGCATGTCGCGGTCGAGCGTGTCGGTTAGCGGGGTGATGCGGCCGGACGCCAAGTCCATCAACATGAGCGTCGACTTGTAGCGAATGCGGCGGATGAAGGCCAACGACTTGCCGTCGGGCGAGGGGGTCGGACGGATCGCGCCGCCGGGGCCGGTGACGAAGCTGTCGATCTCGCCGGTCTGCCGGTCGAGCCGCTGGATGACGTAGATCTGGCCGTTGACGTCCTTCGAATATTCGAACGTCCCGCCAGGCGTCGCGTCGTCGGAAAAATAGAGGTAGCGGCCGTCGGGCGAGAAGGCGGGCTCGTTGGTGTCCTTTTGCTTGGTGCGGGCCTTGGTCATCTGCACGCCGTCGCCGCCGCCGATGCGGTGGTAGAGCCACATCTCGCCCGCGCCCAACGACCGCGACGAAGTGAAATGCTTGCGGGCGACGATGAAATTGCCGTCGGGCGCCCAATCGGCCTGGTTGAGGGTGCGGAATTTCTCCCTGGTGATCGCGCGTGGGGCCGATCCGTCGCGGCCCATCGCCCAGATATTGTCGCCGCCGCCACGGTCCGAGGTGAAGGCGATCTCGCGCCCGTTGGGGGAGTAGCGCGGCTGCATGTCCCACGCGCCGCCCGAAGTCAGGGCATGCGCCTCGCCGCCGGTGATCGGCACGGAATAGATGTCGCCAAGCAGGTCGAACGCGACCTCGCGGCCGTCGGGCGACACGTCGAGGCTCATCCACGTGCCCTCGCGGGTGTCGATGACGGCGTCGTGGCCGGGACCATGGCGGGCGGCGACGTCCCACTTGTCCGACTTGGTAGGGCTTGCCGGGGCGGCAGTAGGGGAGGCGGCGATGTTGGCGGGTTTGGCCTGGGTCATCGGCTCGGCGGCGCCGGGTTGAGGCGGGGGCGGGGGAACCGGGGCGATGGGGGCCTGGGCGAAGGCGGTGCTCGCGGCGAGCAGCGACGCCGCAGTGAGCAGGGCGAGAGAATGGCGCATGTCAGGGTCCTGGCAAAAATTATTCAGGCGTGATTGGCGGGAAGGCAATGGGTTGGCAATTGGATGGCTGCCGCCGTTCGTCGAAAAGCCCAAATCGGCGAAGTGCGGAGCGATTGCTAACCCAAGGCAATTGACCGTCGCGGGGGCGGAGCGTTAGGGCTCAGTGATGTCCGATACACCAGTCTTTCCCGACCGCCTTTCGCTAGACCCACGTAGCCCGCATTACGACGGCGACCTGCTGCAGAAGGGGGTCCGCATCAATTTCAACGGGTCCGAAAAGACCAATGTCGAGGAATATTGCCTGTCCGAAGGCTGGATCAAGGTCGCCGCTGGCCGCAGCCGCGACCGCAACGGCAATCCGATGACGTTGAAGCTCAAGGGGACGGTCGAGCCGTTCTTCGACGACGCCGGCGGCGTGGAAGCGCCGGTCACTGATCCCGCCAGCGACAGCTAGCCCTCGTCTTTCTGGCGAAGGCTGCCCCCAGGCAGTGTGAAGCGAAGCGCTGGCAACGAGTCGCTCGGGATAAGCTGGCGAGACCTGCCAAATGGTGGCGGAAAATCCCGCACGGGCCGCATTCCGGCGAACGTCCTTTCAATTTTTTGGCGCAAAAACGGGATTGGCACGGCTCTTGTATATCCCTGATTAGCGGATGGCTTTTGATCGCCCCCGCCAAAAAAGGGAGTTTCGAAATGTCTGCACGGATTTTCCAGCGCCAGTTTGCGGTATTTGCCGCGGCTCTGCTGATGAGCACGATAGCGGTTGGCGCCGCGGTTGGACCCGGCGTCGGTTCGGGCGCAGCTTCGGCCCGCTCGTTCATCACCGTGACCTATGCCTGACCTGGAGCTGGAGCCGATCGAGGCGATGGCGACGGCGCGGACAGCGCGCATGGCGCCGCCCCTCGATGCGCCGGTTGAGGACCGGGCGACAACCCGTTTCGCGCCGCTCGCCGGTTTCCTGTCGGGTCCGGTATTCAGCCGGGCGCGCGACATCATCGCGGCCAATATGACCGAGTTGCTCGACCGGGCCGAAGATCCGGCACGGATGATCCGGGTGATCATCGTCGAGATGGAAGAGACTTTGGTCGAGGTCCGCGCCACCGCGGCGCGGACCATCGCCGACGTGAAGGAAATGGGCCGCTCGCTGATGCGGCTCGAAAAGATCGAGGCGAACTGGACCGACAAGGCCGAGCTCGCGCTCTCGAAGGGCCGCGACGACCTCGCCCGCGCCGCGCTCACCGAGCGGCAGCAGGCGGCCGACATGGCCGACGGACTGCGCGCCGAGATCGCCGGGCTGAACGACGTGCTCAAGGGCTATGAGGCGGACATCGGGCGGCTCCAGGCCAAGCTGCGCGAAGCGCGTGCCCGCCAGGCGTCGATCGCCAGCCGGATCGAGAGCGCGGTTGCTCGCGCCCGGGTCGGCGAGGTACTGCACGGCAGCCGCGCCGAGGACGCGTTCGCGCGCTTCGAACAGCTCGAGCGGCGCGCCGAGCTCGCCGAGGGAATCGCCGACGCGCTCGGGATGAGCGGGCCGAAAAGCCTCGAGCAGGAAATCGCTGGATTGCGCAGCAGCGAGAAAGTCGACGCCGCGCTCGAACAACTCAAAGCCGCCCGCGCGGCGCGTATCTAAAGGGGAAGACCGGATGAAAAACTATTCATGGAACCGCCGCGAGAAGAAAGTCGCCGGCGTCTGCTCGACCCTTGGCGACGTGTTCAACGTCGACCCGACCATCCTGCGCATCGGCTTTGTTGCCTTCGCGCTGGTGGTGAGCTTCAAATTCGCGCTGATTGCTTACGTCGCGAGTGGATTGTGGTTGCACTTCAAGAAGCGCGATGCCGAGCGCACCCTGGGTGGCGAACGGCGCAGCGAGTTCGACCGCATGGCCGACATCGGCAAGGTGCGCCCGACGGTTCACGCGCTGCGCACCGAGCTCGATGCCACCGACCGCCGGATGATGGCGATCGACGATCATCTCGCCAAGCCCAACGACGCGCTGGCGCGGGAGATCGAAGCGTTGCGGGAGGACCAGTGATGACCGACCCCGTCTCGGTCGCGCTGATGGGCGCGAGTGTCATCGTCACGCTGGCGATTGCAGCGGTAGCGTTGCTCAACGGCTGGAAAGGCTGGCTCGACCTCAAGCGGCTTGAGCTTGCCAGCCGAAGGGGGGAAAGCGGGCTCGCCCCGACCGGCGGGCGGATCGAGATCGCCGACCTCAAGGAGCGCGTGCGCAAGCTCGAGGCGATCGCGGAAGGGATCGAACTTTAGCGATTATCAGCCGGGCGGAGGAGCGCCGACCGCCGATTGCCCGGCCTCCATCAGGCGACGCATTTCGAACTTCTGCGCCTTGCCGGTGACGGTCATCGGAAAGGCGTCGACGATCCGTACTTCGCGCGGCTCTTTGTAGTGAACTCGTGCAGCCCTTCCTCCGCGAACTCAACCCCGATCCTGGAATTTAGAGGCACGCCTCCAGATAAGGCTGATCGAAGCCGAACATCTTGGCCTTTTCCATCGTGTAGGGGCGCAGGCCCATTGAGCGATATTCGCCGATGATCTTGCCGTCGGCGCTCTCGTCGAGATATTCGAACTTGAACAGCTCCTGGGTGACGATCACATCGCCCTCCATGCCGATCACCTCGGTGATGTTAGTCGTGCGGCGCGACCCGTCGCGGAGGCGCTTGACCTGAATGATGAGGTCGACCGAGTCGGCGATCTGGCGCGAGATGGCTTCCTTGGGCACCTTGATGTCCGACATCATCACCATGTTTTCCATACGCGCGAGGCATTCGCGCGGGGAGTTGGAGTGAAGCGTCGCCATCGAGCCGTCGTGGCCGGTGTTCATCGCGGCGAGCAGGTCGAAACATTCCGACCCGCGGATTTCGCCGAGGATGATGCGGTCGGGACGCATGCGCAGCGCGTTGATGACAAGGTCGCGAATGGTGATCGCGCCATGGCCCTCGAGGTTGGCCGGGCGAGTTTCGAGCGGCAGCCAGTGCGGCTGCTGCAGGCGAAGCTCGGCCGCGTCCTCGATCGTGATGACGCGTTCACCGGGGTCGATCATCTTTGACAGCGCGTTGAGCATGGTCGTCTTGCCCGAGCCGGTACCGCCCGAAATGACGATGTTCATCCGCGCCGCACCGGCGATCTTGAGCAGGGTCGCCATCTTTTCCGACATCGACCCGAAGCCGCGCATCATGTCGAGCGTGATCGGCTTCTCGGAGAATTTACGAATCGAGATGGCGGTGCCGCGCAAGCTGAGCGGCGGAACGATGACGTTGACGCGGCTGCCGTCCATCAGGCGGGCGTCGGCGAGCGGGGTGGTCTGGTCGACGCGGCGGCCGACCTTGTTGACGATGCGCTGGGCGATCTGGAACAGATGTTCCTCGTCGCGGAACTGGATCGACGCGAGCTCGAGCTTGCCCTTGCGCTCGACGAAGCACTGATCGGGGCCGTTGACCATGATGTCGCTGATCGTCGGGTCGGCGAGCAGTTCCTCGAGCGGGCCAAGGCCGAGCAACTCGTCGACCAGCACCTTTTCGAGCGCGAACTGCTCGCGACGGTTGAGGTTGATCTTCAGCTCGCCGAGCACTTCGGAAATGATCGGGCGGAATTCCTCGGCGAGTTCGTCCTTGCCGAGTGTCGCCGCGGCTTCGGGATCGACCCGTTCGAGCAGCCGGGGGAGGACCTGTTCCTTGATGCGGTGGACCGAGGCTTCGAAGCCTTCGGCCTTCATCGTGCCTTGGTCGCCGCTGGCGTTTTGGCGCTGGTTGAGTCGGTCCATCGCGCCAACCAAGCTGTTGTTGGTGTGGGGGACGGAATCGGCTTCGGGGGCAACATTGTCGATCGGCGGGAATTGCCCGCCACCGGCCGCAGCCGCGCCAGGCCCCGCCTTCATGGGCCGCGCGACTCCGAAATTCGGCCTTGCCGAACCCGTATTGCCCAGTCCGTTGCGCTTGCCGAAAGCGTTCATACCCACCCGATCTCACGTTCAATTGGCGGAACCGCCGGGATGGTGAATAGAGGGGAAAGTTTACCGAATGGCTAATCCGGGCTTCGCGCGGCGAAGTGCGTCCGATTTGTACCAGTCGGCTTCAGCCACACCATCGACTAGCCGTTGCCGAGTGATCGGGCGAGCCAAGCGAAAAAGGCACAGTTCGCCTGACCAGCGATCATCGAACATGCTGGCCCGGCTCATGACTTGCCGGTGGATCAGCATGACGTCATCGTCCAGTCGACTGCGCACCGCCCAGACCTCACATCGAACGTCCGCCTTGACCAGAAACATCGGGCGTTTCCCGGCAAGTGGCGGAAGTTGCTGCGCATCGGGGACCAGCGCCAGGTGTCGGCGCGTGTTTTCGTCAATCTCTACCTGACCGGGTGCAGCGGCGATCCAGGCCGCCGCCGGTTTTTCGATTGGGAACACGCGCTGATGAATAAAGAGAATGAAAAAGCCGACGCCGATTGCGGCTCCAGCCGACACCCCGGCGACGAGCCTGTGCTTGGTGTCAATGAGGCTGACCAGCAACAACGCCAGCGCCAACGAGAGGCCGGCGATCGGGACGAACATCATCCGCGCCTTGGGATCGAGTGCGAGCGCGTAGATCACCACGCAAATGTAAAGGAGTGAAATTCCATAAAGGACGGCAATCGCCTTGATGACGCCCGGCGCCAGGGTGCAGCGATAGGTCAGGACCAGCGCCGGGATCAGCATTAGCGCCAGGCCACCCTTGGCGTTGACGAACAGGTTGAGCAGGCCGTCGATCGACCAGTGAACATGGATTCCTGGTTCGCGGCGCCAATTTGCGATGTAATTGGGGTTGAAGAGCGCCGAGTGATTGTAGTCGACCGGGCCTAACAACTCAGACGACGGGATGCGCGCGTGGTTGAGCGACAGGCGCCGGCGGTACAGCGGATCGCCGGTCATTACGAAAAAACTCAACGCCTCTACCAGAAACGGTAGCGCAAAAATTGCCGCGGCCAATAGTTTGGCGCGGGGTCGCGCAACACAGTGGCGAGATGCGACTACACTGCGGCAAACAAAGCTGCGACCACCGCGGTCTCGCGCACCTGGAACGCCAATCCGAAGCACAGACCGGCCAGCGCCGGCCAGATTGGCGACTTGCTGCGCCGCCACTGAAGCAAAGCCATGACACCGCCGAGCACGAGAGCAAGTTCCGTCGCCTCGACGGCCGGGTCCAATATCTGGATTGCAAAGGCCGAAGTGCACAAAAGTAGCCCTGCCGCAAAGAAGCCGACAGGAGGCCGAAAGATCCTGTTTCCGATGAAGACCAGTAAAATCAGGCACCACAGGCTGGCGATCAATGGCGCCAGACCGACCGACAAGCGGTTTTCACCAAACAGGCTTGTCAGGAGCGCGATTGGCGCGATGACCGGCCATCGGCCCTGCCAATGGTTATGCGGCAGGCACGGTCCGTATTCGCGCCAGCAGCGCGCGGCGTCGAGATACTGCCAATCATCCCATCCCCCGCCCATGAACCCGATCGGATTGATCGCCACCGTGCCGACGAACAGCAAAGCCAGGATGAACCAGGGCCCCCCACCCCCTTCGATTGTCATTCGGTCGAAACGTCGCGACCATCGCTGGACAAACATCGACACGGATCAGCAGCCCCCCGATCGCTCCCGATGAGGTTAACCTAAGTTAGTTGTGCAGTAAATGCTGCCGTCGGATGGGTAGCAGACGCAGAAGTGGGCCCCCTACAGGGACATGCTCTCCGCGAGTACAGTCAAACCATTCTCGCCGATCTCGGCGAAGCCACCACTGACCTGGATCGTCTCTGGCGCGCCGCCGGGGGTCTTGAAGACCGTCAGGGAACCGTCCTTCAGGGTGGTCATGAAGGGCGCGTGGCCGGCCATCGCGCCGAATTCGCCCTCGCTGCCGGGGACGACCACCATGTGGACGTCCTCGGAACGGACCAGTCTCTCCGGCGTGACGAGTTCGAAATGGAGCAGGTCGGCCATGATCAGGCGTCCTGCGCCATCTTCTCGGCCTTGGCGACCGCGTCGTCGATCCCGCCGACCATGTAGAAGGCGGACTCGGGGAGATGGTCATACTCGCCCTCGACGACCGCCTTGAACGACTTCACCGTATCCTCGACCTGGACGAACTTGCCGGGGATGCCGGTGAACACTTCGGCGACGTGGAACGGCTGGCTGAGGAAGCGCTGGATCTTGCGCGCGCGGGCGACGATCAGCTTATCCTCTTCCGACAGCTCGTCCATCCCGAGGATGGCGATGATGTCCTGGAGCGACTTATACTTCTGCAGCGTCTCCTGGACGCGGCGCGCGGTGTCGTAATGCTCCTGGCCGACGACCGCGACGGTCAGCACGCGGCTGGTCGAATCGAGCGGATCGACCGCGGGGTAAATGCCAAGCTCGGAGATGGCGCGGTTGAGCGTGGTCGTCGCGTCCAAGTGGGCGAACGACGCGGCCGGTGCCGGATCGGTGAGATCGTCGGCGGGGACGTAGATCGCCTGGACCGAAGTGATCGAGCCCTTGTTGGTCGAGGTGATCCGCTCCTGCAGCTGGCCCATGTCGGTCGCCAGCGTCGGCTGGTAACCCACCGCCGACGGGATGCGGCCGAGCAGCGCCGACACTTCCGAACCAGCCTGGGTGAAGCGGAAGATGTTGTCGACGAAGAACAGCACGTCCTGGCCTTCGACGTCGCGGAAATATTCGGCCTGGGTCAGGCCCGACAGCGCGACGCGGGCGCGCGCTCCCGGCGGCTCGTTCATCTGGCCGAACACCAGCGCGACCTTCGATCCTTCGGGAGTCGGGTTGCCGTCGGCGTCCTTGGCGATGACCCCGGCGTCGAGGAACTCGTGGTAGAGGTCGTTGCCCTCGCGGGTGCGCTCGCCGACCCCGGCGAACACCGACACGCCGCCGTGGCCCTTTGCGATGTTGTTGATCAGTTCCTGGATCAGCACGGTCTTGCCGACCCCGGCGCCGCCGAACAGCCCGATCTTGCCGCCGCGGGCATAAGGCGCGAGCAGGTCGATGACCTTGATCCCGGTGACCAGGATCGCGCTTTCGGTCGACTGGTCGACGAACAGCGGCGCCTCGGCGTGGATCGGGGCGAACAGGTCCGAACCGATCGGGCCGCGATCGTCGATCGGCTCGCCGATGACGTTCATGATGCGGCCTAGAGTCTTGGGGCCGACCGGGACGCGGATCTGCGACCCGGTGTCGGTCACGGGCTGGCCGCGGGTGAGGCCTTCGGTCGCGTCCATCGCGATGGTGCGGACGATATTCTCGCCGAGATGCTGCGCGACTTCGAGGACGAGGCGGTTGCCGTTATTGTCGGTCTCGAGCGCGCCGAGGATCGGCGGCAGCTCGCCGTCGAACGCGACGTCGACGACCGCGCCGATGACCTGCGCGATGCGGCCGACGAGGTTGCTCGTCTGGGTGGGGGCGGTGCCAGTCTTGGTGGTATCGGCGGCGGTGGCCATGATGTCTGTCCTTGGCTTTTTGGGCGGTTAGAGCGCTTCGGCGCCCGAGATGATCTCGACGAGTTCGGTCGTGATCGCGGCCTGGCGCTGGCGGTTGTAGATGATGCCGAGCTTCTTGATCATGTCGCCGGCGTTGCGCGTTGCATTGTCCATCGCGGTCATCTGGCTGCCGTAGAAGCCGGCCTGGTTTTCGAGCAGCGCGCGATAGATCTGGATCGCGACGTTCCTGGGCAGCAGCGCGGCGAGGATTGCTTCCTCGTCGGGTTCATATTCGGTCGCGGCGGCGGGGGTGGCGGCTTTGTCGTTGGCCGGGGCTGCAGTCGGGATGACCGGGATGATCTGGTCGACCGTCGGCTCCTGCAGCAGGGTCGAGCGGAAGTTGGCGTAGGCCAAATGCGCGACGTCGAACTGGCCGGCGAAGAAGCGGTCGCTGACATCCTCGGCGATGGCGAGGGCGTCGGTGTAGCCCGGGGCCTTCATCGCGCTGGTGTCGTGCTGGGCGATGATCGCGTCGGGGAAGAAGCGCTGGATCACCGGGCGGCCCTTACGGCCGACGATGTAGAAGACGACGCGCTTGCCATCGGCGGTGAGCTGCTCGGCCTTGCGGCGGGCGGCGCGGACGATGTTCGAGTTGAACGCGCCGGCGAGGCCGCGGTCGCCGGTGGCGAGCACGATCAGGTGGGTCTCATCCTTGCCGGTGCCGGCGATGAGTTTCGGCGATTGCGGGCCGATCGTAACCCGGCTGGCAAGGCTGGCGACGACTGCGGCGAGCCGCGTGGCATAGGGACGGCCGGCCTCGGCATTGGCCTGCGCCCGGCGCAGCTTCGCCGCGGCGACCATCTTCATCGCCTTGGTGATCTTCTGCGTCGACTTGACCGAGCCGATCCGCATCTTGAGGGCTTTGAGCGAGGCCATCGGTTCAGGCGAACTGCTTGCCGAAGGTCGCCAGCGCGTCCTTGAGCGCCGCCGAGGTCTCGTCGTCGAGCGCCTTGGTGTCGCGGATCTTGGCGAGGATTTCGGGCTTGTCCGAGCGCAGGTAGCTCAGCATCGCCGCTTCGTAGCGGGTGATGTCGGCGGTCGGGACCGGGTCGACAAACCCTTGCGTGCCGGCGAAGATCGAGGCGACCTGCTCCTCGATCGGCATCGGCTGAAACTGCGGCTGCTTGAGCAGCTCGGTCAGCCGGGCGCCACGCGCCAGCAGCTTCTGGGTCGAGGCATCGAGGTCCGAGCCGAACTGGGCGAAGGCGGCCATTTCGCGATACTGGGCAAGCTCGAGCTTGATCGACCCGGCGACCTTCTTCATCGCCTTGGTCTGTGCCGCCGAGCCAACGCGGCTGACCGAAAGCCCGACGTTGATCGCGGGACGAATGCCCTGGTAGAACAGATCGGTCTCGAGGAAGATCTGGCCGTCGGTGATCGAGATCACGTTGGTCGGGATATAGGCCGACACGTCGCCCGCCTGCGTCTCGATGATCGGCAGCGCGGTGAGCGAGCCGCCGCCATTGTCGGCGTTCATCTTGGCGGCGCGTTCGAGCAAGCGAGAGTGGAGATAGAAGACGTCGCCGGGGTAGGCCTCCCGGCCCGGCGGGCGGCGCAGCAGCAGCGACATCTGGCGATAGGCGACCGCCTGCTTCGACAGATCGTCATAGACGATGACCGCGTGCATGCCGTTGTCGCGGAAAAATTCGCCCATGGCGCAGCCGGTGTAGGGCGCGAGATATTGCAGCGGGGCGGGCTCCGACGCGGTCGCGGCGACGACGATGGTATATTCCATCGCGCCATTTTCCTCGAGCGCGCGGACGATCTGGGCGACGGTCGAGCGCTTCTGCCCGATCGCGACATAGATGCAGTAGAGCTTCTGGCTCTCGTCGTCGCCGGCGTTGGCCTTCTTCTGGTTGATGAAGGTGTCGAGCGCGACGGCGGTCTTGCCGGTCTGGCGATCGCCGATGATCAGCTCGCGCTGGCCGCGACCGACGGGGACGAGCGCGTCGAGCGCCTTGAGTCCGGTCTGGACCGGCTCGTGAACCGACTGGCGCGGGATGATGCCCGGCGCCTTCACCTCGACGCGGCTGCGCTGGTCGCTGACGATCGGGCCCTTGCCGTCGATCGGGTTGCCGAGCGCGTCTACCACGCGGCCGAGCAGGCCCTTGCCGACGGGGACGTCGACGATCGTGCCGGTGCGCTTGACGGTCGAGCCTTCCTTGATCGTCGCGTCCGACCCGAAGATGACCGCGCCGACGTTGTCGGCCTCGAGGTTCAAGGCCATTCCCTGAATGCCGCCGTCAAACTCGACCATCTCGCCGGCCTGGACGTTGTCGAGCCCGTGAATGCGGGCGATGCCGTCGCCGACCGACAGCACGGTGCCGACTTCGGAGACCTGCGCGTCGACGTCGAAGTTCGCGATCTGGTCGCGAATGACGCGGGAGATTTCAGCGGCGCGGATATCCATGGGTTTAGCCTTTCATCTTATCTTGTTGTGCGGCGGCGCTAGCCCCGCATCGCCTGCGCGAGGGTATTGAGACGGGTGCGGATCGACGCATCGATCATCTGGCTGCCGAGCCGGACGATGATGCCGCCGAGGATGGCGGGGTCGACATGCGCGTCGATCGAAACGTCGCGCTTGGCGCGCTGCTTGAGCTGGGCAGCGAGCGCGGCGCGCTGGTCGTCGTCGAGCGGGTGGGCGGTGGTAACCTCGGCGGTCGTTTCGCCGCGGTGGGCGGCGGCCAGCGCGCGGATCGCGGCGATGACCTTGGGCAGCTCGCGCAGCCGGCCATTGTGGGCGAGGACGCCGATGAAATTGGCGGTGAGCTTGTCGAGGCCGAGTGTCGGGGCGATCGTCGCGATGACCTTGCCGGCGTCGGCGCGGGTGACCAGCGGGCTCGACACGAGGCGCTTGAGGTCGGGCGATTCGGCCAGCGCCTGGCTCAGCGATTCAAGGCTCTTCGAGACCGAATCGATCTGCTTCTCGTCACGGGCGAGGCCGAACAGAGCCGACGCGTAGCGCCCCGCGAGGCTGGCCTGCCCGGCGCTAAGTGAATGGTCGCCAGAATTCTCCACGCGCGATAAGCTCCAAACGAAGATATTGCCCCTGCGTGGTGGGACGCTTGCGGCCGAAACCATGCACCCCCGCCGGGTTGCCGCGCCCGTAGCAGCGGCTCCGGCGCGATGCAAGGCGGGGCTATATTTCGTGCGGATGAAAGGGGGTGAATGACTGGCGTTGCTTTGACCGCAAGCGGCGGGATGCGCTGGCAGACGACGCGCCTTATGCTGTTCGAATGGAAGAGCACAAGATCAACGAGCAGCGGGCGTGGGCAGCGTTCGAACGGCGCGACCGGGGGCATGACGGTCAGTTCGTCGGCGCCGTCACCACGACCGGCATTTACTGCAAGCCGAGTTGCGCCGCGCGACATCCGAAACGCGCGCACATGACGTTTTATGTGGATGGCGCGGCGGCGCGCGAGGCGGGCTTCCGAGCGTGTCTCAGGTGTCGTCCGGATGAACTGGGGCGCGACCGCGAGGCGGTGGCGAAGGCAGTGCGGCTGATCGGGATGGTGGACGAGCCGCGATCGCTGGCCGATCTGGCTGCGGCGGTCGGTTATGCGCCGCATCATTTCCAGCGGCTGTTCACGCGCGACGTGGGCGTGTCGCCGGCGGCCTACGCGCGAGCACTTCGGGCGCGGCGGGCGGAGGCCGAATTGAGCGAGGAGAAGAGCGTGACCGAGGCGATCTATGACGCCGGCTATGCCGCGCCGAGCCGCTTTTACGCCGACAGCGGCGAGCGACTGGGGATGACTCCGTCGGCGTGGCGGGATGGTGGGCGGGGGGCAGTGATCCGCTATGTGCTGGCCGAAAGCCCGCTCGGGCCGCTGCTGATCGCGGCGACCGACAGGGGGATTTGCCGGCTGACCTTCGGCGAAGACGAGAGCGCGCTCAGGCGCAAGTTCCCGAATGCGGATATTCGCCCCGACGACGGGACGATCACTCCGTGGGTCGCGGCGGCGCTGGCGCAGATCGAGCAGCCGAGCGACCACCAGCTGCCGCTCGACGTGCGCGGGACCGCGTTCCAGGAAAAAGTGTGGGCCGAACTGCGCAAGATCCCGCTCGGGCAAACGCGCAGTTACGCCGACATTGCCGCCGCAGTCGGGAGCCCGGGGGCGGTGCGGGCGGTTGGCACGGCGAACGGGTCGAACCCGGTGTCGGTGCTGGTCCCGTGCCACCGGGTGATCCGCTCGGACGGGAGCCTGGGCGGATATGGCGGCGGTCTGCCCAACAAGGTCAAGCTGCTCGAAGTGGAGAAGGCAATGCCGACGCTGCTCTAGAGGGTGGACAGCGCGTGAGTGATGGCTCAGTCGTCGTTGCCCCCGTCGTCATGCTCTTCCTTGGTTTTGTGGTCGCCTTTGGTCGACGTAGACAGATTTCCCGCGAGAAGCGCCATCGCGCCGGGCCTGTCGCCGCGCTGAAGCTTGTCGAGCACGTCGAACGCCTTGTCGCGAGTGTCGCTGCCATGCGGATTATAGGCGATCGGGACGAGCGCGACGCGCGCTTCGGCATCCTTGCCCATGGCGAGCAACGCGCCCGCTGCCCGCCACCGCAGGCCCATATCCTGTGGGGCGGTTTCAAAGGCATAGACCAGCCCCTGATTGGCGCTTGGCGTGGCCGGTTCGCCCGCTTTGCGAAACGTGCTGGAATATAGCATCAAGGGTTCGGGGTCGTCTGGGTCAAGCCGGTTGGCCATGAGGATTTGTGCGCGGATGGGCTTCCAGTCGATAACCGCAGGCGGGCGAGCGCTTGCTGTGCCGACTCCTGCGGCAAGCCGCATCATCGATCGCGCTTTGGTCAGCATCGCATCGCCGAGCTTGGGATCGAGAGCGATCGACCGATCGGCGGCTAGGATCGCGGCTTGTTCGTTGTGCGCATCATGTTCGGCCTCGGCCAATGCGCGTTGTACTTCGGGATCATTGCCGAAACCCGCCGCGACGCGCCTCGCCTGTTCGGCCACCCGCGGCGCGGATTTCTTGTCGACTCCCCGCTTCGACTGCATGATCACCGGCATCATGGCAGCGACGCCGGGACGAAGCGGCGTCACCTCGATCGCGGTCGAATGAAGCTTGGCCGCCGGCACGACCACATAGTCGAAGTGAGTTGAGCGCATGTAGGAATTCAGTTCGTTGTCGAGCCTCGAAAGGCTCCCGAACGCGGTGCGCGCGGCCTCTATCGCGGGGGTCCCGGACTGGATGCCGGCAATGTACCGATCGAGTTGCCCGCGTCGCTGCGGGTTGAAAGTCAGGTAATGCAGCAGCAGCCAGCCGCGACCGTACATCTGCGCGAATTGAAGTGGTTGCATCTTGCCGCGGCGTGGAGCGAGCATGACCTGGGCCGGTAGCGGCGTGTAGTTTCCGGTTAGCAGTTCTGCCCGGTGAAGCGCGGGCTTGCCGATCGCGACCGAACCATCGGATTCGACCGTCGCCGTGGAAAAAAACTCGGCGAACCCCTCGACCAGCCAAGGGGGATAGGCGGCGTTGAGCCGCTGATACATCAAGTGATGCGCATATTCGTGAAAGAAGATGACATCAGGCGTCAGGTCGGTGCGATATTGAGCACCGGCGTCGCGCGGCACGAAGGCAATCGAGCCGCTTGCGCGCGCGAGATAGAATCCGCCCACGCCGCCGCCGCCATATAATGTCTGGACCGCGTCGAGATCCTTTACCTGATAAATCGTTAGCCGATTGACCGGCGCGGGTACGAACTCGGGAAGTCCCCTGACGAACCGCACCGCCTGATCAAAGCGCTCGAGCTTTTCAGCGTAAGTGCGAAGTGCCGTCGAATCATTGTCCCCATAGATCAAAAAATGAGGTGAACTTGCCTGATACCAAGCCGCGCTGACGGAAAACGGACTGATCATCGCCACCACACAGGCGACAAACTGAACAATGAGTTTTATCATTTACGCAACCCAAATTGATGATGCTGCACAAGTTGAAACGAAATTGACGTTGCTGTCAAAGGAAGCTGTACGGATCGACATCGACGGTCACGCGCGTCTTGGGCTTCCATTCGACCCCGCCCAACCAGTCGCGAATGACGTCCTGCACGTCGAGCACGCGGGCGGCGTGGACGAGGATGCGCTGGCGGTGGCGGCCGCGGAGCATGGAAAGCGGAGCGGGGGCGGGGCCGAAGACCGCCATGCCGTCGATCGAGGGAGCGGAGCGGGCGATGCGGCGGGCGGTGGCTTCAGCTTCGGCGGCGTCTTCGGAGGAAATGACGATCGCGGCGAGGCGGCCGAACGGGGGCATGGCGGCTTCCCGGCGGGCAGCGGTTTCGGCGGCGATGAAGCCGGGGGCGTCGCCGGCGACCAGCGCGGCGATGACCGGGGCCGACGGGTCGTGGGTCTGGACATAGACCCGGCCGGGCTTGTCGGCGCGTCCGGCGCGGCCCGCGACCTGGCTGATCTGCTGGAAGCTCCGCTCGGCGGCTCGCAGGTCACCGCCCTGGAGCCCAAGGTCGGCGTCGACCACCCCGACCAGCGTCAGGTTGGGGAAATGATAGCCCTTAGTCACCAATTGCGTGCCGATGACGATGTCAATCTCGCCCGCTTCCATCCCGGCGACGAACTCGGCGGCCTTGGCGGGGGACCAGATGGTGTCGCTGGTGACGATCGCGGTGCGGGCATCGGGGAAGAGGGTGGCGACCTCGTCGGCGATGCGCTCGACCCCGGGGCCGCACGCGACGAGGCTGTCTTCCTCGCCGCACTCGGGACAGAGGCGTGGGGGCGGCTCCACATGGCCGCAATGGTGGCAGGCGAGGCGGTGCATCAGCCGGTGCTCAACCATCCATGCGGTGCAATTGGGGCAGGTGAAGCGGTGGCCGCAATGCCGGCACAGGGTGAGCGGGGCGAAGCCGCGACGGTTGAGAAACAGCAATGACTGGTCGCCCGCGGCAAGGTTGGCCTCGAGCTCGGCGACCAGCGTCGGGGCGAGCCAGCGGCCGCGCATCGGCGGGTCCTGCGTGAGGTCGATCGCGGTGATGGTAGGGAGCGTCGCGCCGGCGAAGCGGCTCGGCAACTGGACCTCGCGGTAGCGGCCGATCTCGACCATGTGGCGAGTTTCGATCGCCGGGGTGGCCGAGGACAGGACTACGGGGATGTCCTCGAATTTCGCCCGCATCACGGCGACGTCGCGGGCATGGTAGCGCACGCCGTCTTCCTGCTTGAAGCTTGGTTCGTGAGCTTCATCGACGATGATCAGGCCGAGGTTTTTGTAGGGCAGGAATAGTGCCGAGCGCGCGCCGACAGTGACCGCCGCCTCGCCGCTGGCGATCCCGCGCCATGCCCGGCGGCGCTGCGACGAGCGGAGGCCCGAGTGCCACGCGGTCGGCGGGCAGCCGAAGCGCGCTTCGAAGCGTTTGAGGAACGGCTCGGTCAGCGCGATTTCGGGGAGGAGGACGAGCGCCTGACAGCCGCGGCGCAGGGTGGCGGCGATGGCTTCGAAATAAACTTCGGTCTTGCCCGAGCCGGTGACGCCGTCGAGCAGGATCGGGTCGAAGCCGCGCGCGGTGGCGAGAGTCTCTGCGGCTCCCTGTTGGTCGGCCGAGAGGTCGGGCGGGGCGAAGTCGGGCTCGGGACGGGGGAGCGGACAGTCGGCCTCGACCGCGACCGCTTCGAGCGCTCCGGCGGTGACGAGCCCGCGCAGCACGGTGTCGCTGACCTCGGCGATGTCGGCGAGCTCGCGGATCGTACCCTGGCGGCCGGCGAGCGCGGCGATCGCCTGGGCGCGCTGCGGGGTCATGCGCGAGGGGATAAGGTTGGTCGGGCGATACTCGATCAGCTGGCGCGGCGAGGCGAGCGCGGACGCCGACGGCAGGATCATGCGCAGCACGCTGGCGAGCGGGCTGAGGTAGTAGTCGGCAGTCCATTCGGCGAGGCGGCGCAGCGGCGCGGCGATCGGGGGAACGTCGACGAGCCCGGCGAGCGGGCGCAGGCGGTTGTCGCCGACTTCCTCGGTCTGGAGGCGATCCGCTTCCCACGCTACTCCGATCAGCTGGCGCGGGCCGAGCGGGGCAACGACGACCTGGCCGGGCTCGACCGTCATGCCGTCGGGGACGCGATAGTCGAGCGGGCCGAGGGCGGCGTTGAGGGTGACGACGCGGGTGCGGGGGAGACTCACGCCTCTGGGTAGCATGCTCTCCCGTCCCCCGGACAGGCTGCGTGTGCTACTTGCCGCGCTTCTTGCGATGACTGTCGAGGTCGAGCACCGCGGTCTCTTCGCCCTCGGGAAGCAACCCCAGCCGGCGCGCCACTTCCTGGTACGCCTCGGCCTCGCCGCCGAGGTCCTGGCGGAAGCGGTCCTTGTCGAGCTTCTCGTTCGACTTCATGTCCCACAAGCGCGCGCCATCGGGCGAGATCTCGTCGGCGAGGATAACGCGCGAGAAGTCATTCTCCCAGATGCGCCCGAACTCGAGCTTGAAGTCGACTAGGCGGATGCCGATCCCGGCGAACAGCCCGCACATGAAGTCGTTCACGCGGATCGCCATGTCGGCGATGTCGTTCATCTCGTCCTGACTGGCCCAGCCGAAGCAGGCGATATGCTCGTCGGCGACCATCGGGTCATTGAGCGCATCGTCCTTGTAATAATATTCGATGATCGTGCGCGGCAGTTGGGTGCCCTCCTCGATCCCGAGCCGCTTCGACAGCGAGCCCGCGGCGACGTTGCGGACGACGACCTCGATCGGGATGATCTCGACCTGGCGGATCAACTGCTCGCGCATGTTGATGCGGCGGATGAAGTGGGTCGGGATGCCGATCGTCTGCAGCGCGACGAACAGATGCTCGGAGATACGGTTGTTGAGCACGCCCTTGCCGGCGATCGTGCCCTTCTTCTGCGCGTTGAAGGCGGTCGCATCGTCCTTGAAATACTGGATCAGGGTGCCGGGCTCGGGACCCTCGTAAAGGATCTTGGCCTTGCCTTCGTAAATCTGGCGGCGACGCGTCATGGGCCTCTTTCGGGACGGGTACGGGAGGTAGCCGGGCCTATAGGCGAGCGGCTCCTTCCACGCAATCGAACCGGGACATTGAGGCCGCTTCGCCGCATTCCGAGGTTATGCCGCATCCTCGATACCTGGCTGGTGGTGCCAGAATAGCCCCGCTCGGTGCCCGTGTTCAAACCTTCCGCGCGCTTGGCTCGTCGTCGCGGCCTGCCGTGTCGAGTCGGTGCTGGCGTGTTTTAGGCGAACGGCAACAGGTCACGCGGCGGACTGTGGGGGAGGATCACACCGCGTTCGGCGAGGAACAGGTGACGCACGATTTCGGCTTGTTGCTCCAGTCCATAACGGCCGAACGGCCGGCCGGGCTCGATCTGGTAGGAATAGCGGCAGAACGGGTGGCGCATCAGGGGGAGGTAGTAGCGGCCCCTCATCTGCGCCTGCCACACATGGGCCATC
>NZ_JANYGG010000128.1 GCF_025362505.1 Sphingomonas sp.
ACCTGCAACATGATCCTCGACGACGGCGGCGACGCCACCATGTTCGCGCTGTGGGGCGCGCGGGTCGAGGCCGGGGAGACGTTGTTCACCCCGAGCAACGAGGAAGAGGAAATCTTCGCCGCGACGCTGACGCGCTTTCTCAAGGACCGCCCGGGCTACCTCACCAGGACCGTCGCCAACATCAAGGGCGTGTCGGAAGAAACCACCACCGGGGTCCACCGTCTCTATGAGCTGTCGAAGCAGGGCAAGCTTCCCTTCCCGGCGATCAACGTCAACGACAGTGTGACCAAGTCGAAGTTCGACAATCTTTACGGCTGCAAGGAAAGCCTCGTCGACGCGATCCGTCGCGCCACCGACGTCATGCTCGCCGGCAAGGTCGCCGTGGTTGCTGGCTTCGGCGACGTTGGCAAGGGCTCAGCGCAGTCGCTTCGCAACGGAGGCGCGCGCGTGCTGGTCACCGAAATCGACCCGATCTGCGCGCTTCAGGCGGCGATGGAGGGCTTCGAGGTCGTGACGATGGAGGAAGCGGTTACCCGCGCCGACATCTTCTGCACCGCGACCGGAAACGCCGACGTCATCACCGTCGATCACATGCGCGCGATGAAGCCGATGAGCATCGTGTGCAACATCGGCCACTTTGACAGCGAGATCCAGATTGCGGCCCTCGGCAACATGAAGTGGACCGAAATCAAGCCGCAGGTCGACCTCGTCGAATTCGCCGACGGCAAGAAGATCATCATCCTCGCCAAGGGCCGCCTCGTGAACCTCGGCTGCGCCACCGGCCACCCGAGCTTCGTGATGTCGTCGAGCTTCACCAATCAGGTGCTCGCGCAGATCGAATTGTGGGACGGCGCGGCGAAGTACGGCAAGGACGTCTATGTCCTCCCCAAGCACCTCGACGAGAAGGTCGCGATGCTTCATCTCGAGAAGCTCGGGGTCAAGCTGACCACCCTGACCGACAAGCAGGCGGCGTACATTGGCGTGTCCCAGCAGGGCCCGTTCAAACCCGACCACTACCGCTATTGAACCGGTTGCCGCCCTCTCACCCGGCTGTTGCCATCAACGGCGCAGGCGCTAAGAGGGCGGCCTCCACGCGCGGCCCGATGGCGGAGTGGTTACGTAGAGGACTGCAAATCCTCGCACGCCGGTTCGATTCCGGCTCGGGCCTCCAACCCTATTGTCAGGCGTAACCATCCGCGCTCGTTCAGGCCAAAACTGGGCGGTCACGCGGGAATCTAGTGTTCACCAGTCCGGTGGTTCGATGACCGATTGAACCTTCTTGGGTCCGTTCGCATGGAAGAGGTCGCCGCTATGCCGTCCGAACAGGATCTCTCGCCAGCGACGCTCGTCGCCGATCACCCGTTACGACTCGCCCTCACGGAGGAGATGCACGCGCGGCGATTTCCTCCGCTCAAGCCGCCAACGGAAATCTGCCAGATTTTGATCCTGTTCGATGAATCGGACCTCAAGCGGGCGCGCGAACACTTCACGCAACTTCACGAAAGACTGAACGGTTTTCCGCTCGGTAATGCGCGACATTTCCGCGCGCCATGCGCGGGCGGAATCTTGTATTGGGAAATACATACCGAGTTCGTCACGCTTACCCATATCATGGAATTCGACGGGCATGACATCTTCGGCATCGACCGTCAGGGTCCGATCCTGGCAGAGTGCATCGACGGCGTTGGCGGATCGATTTACCGGGCGACCCGGATCGCGCTGATCGACCAATCGGCCGTCGTCACCCCCGACCAGCTGCTCGGCCTGTTCAAACAGGAAGATCTGGTGTGCTGCGACGTCGGCGATGGCGCGGCGCGGGTCTGGGCGGACTTTCGGCTGCATGACGATGGCTTCGGCCGACTGCTCGTCCAGGATCGCGGGCTTACCGGATCGGCGGCGGCGCGTGTCGTCCAGCAACTTCAGGAGATCGGCAATTACCGGAAAATGGCCTTGCTCGGCCTCGCGGAAGCGCAGGTACTGACCCCTTCGCTGCGCGACATCGAGGCGACGCTTACCGGGCTGATTTCGGAAATGGCACAAGGCGGCGAGCGATCGGATGCGGATCTGCTCAATGACCTCTCGGGCCTCGCGTCCGAACTGGCGCGGCTGACTTCGCAATCGCGGTTCCGGATCAGTGCCACCGAAGCTTACGCCCAGATCGTTGCCGATCGCCTTGCTGGCCTCGCCGAAGGTCGCGTAGCAGGCTATCCGACCTTGACCGAGTTCACCGAATTGCGACTGACCCCCGCCGTTCGGACGTGTCTCTCGGTATCGCGGCGATTGGAACAGGTGGCCGAGCACTCCTATCAGGCGACGTCGCTTCTTCGTACGCGAATCGAGACCGTCGTGGAGCAGCAGAGCCGTGACCTCCTCCAGTCGATGGATCGCCGCACCGACTTGCAGCTTCGCCTGCAACATACGGTCGAGGGACTGTCCGTGGTGGCAATCACTTACTATGTCGTGGGTCTGCTGCATTATCTGCTTGACCCCTTCGCGACCTTCGTTCGGCCACTCTCGGTCAATGCCGTGGTCGCGATTGCCGTCCCTGTTGTCGGGGCGTTCAGCTGGATCGCGCTGAAGACGGTCAGGAAGAGTCACGCGCGCTTGTAGATCGCGCACGTTGGCAGGCGCATGACGACGACGATGCCCGCCTCTCAGATCGCGTTCATCGTCAGGAGCTCGTAGGTCGCGACCGTGTCGTCGCCGCCGTCGGTCACGGTCACCGCCCAGCGGACCTCGCCATAGTCGTCGTTGCGGCGGGTCTTGGCCTTGACCGTCAGCGCGACTTTCATCGCTTCGCCGGGAACGAGCGGCTTCACGAAGCGCAGCTTGTCGAGCCCGGTATTGGCCAGCACCGGGCCCGGCGCGGGATCGACGAACAGACCCGCTGCGAAGGACAATATGAGATACCCGTGCGCGACGCGGCCAGGGAAGAACGGGTTCGCCGCCGCCGCTTCCTCATCCATGTGGGCGTAGAATTTGTCGCCGGTGAACTCGGCGAAATGCTCGATGTCCTCGATCGTGACGGTGCGCGGCGCGGTGCGGAAGGTTTTGCCGATGCGCAGTTCGCCGAAGCGCAGGCGGAACGGGTGCGGCCCGGCATCGTCCTGCGGCGCGCCGGGCAGCCAGCGGTCAATAACCCCACTCAGCGTACGCGGGCTGCCCTGGAGCGCGGTGCGCTGCATGTAATGCTTGACCCCGCGCACCCCGCCCATTTCCTCTCCGCCGCCGGCCCGGCCGGGCCCGCCGTGGACCAGGCCGGGCAGCGGTGAGCCGTGCCCGGTCGACTCGCGCGCGCTGTCGCGGTCGATCATCACGATCCGTCCGTGAAACGCGCCGACGCCGAGGACGAATTGCCGCGCGATGAGCGGATCGTGGGTGAAGAACGAGATGACCAGCGATCCCAGCCCGCGATTGGCGAGGCCGATCGCATCGTCGAGGTCGCGATAGGGCATCAACGTCGATACCGGCCCGAACGCCTCGACGTCATGGACGATATCGGCCGCCCACGGATCGTCCGCGCGGAACAGCAAAGGGGTAATGAACGCCCCCTGGCCCGCCGCAACACCCTTCGCGTCGACCGTATCGAGATCGCCGAATACCAGCCGCGCCTGGCTTGCAATGGCCCTCGCGTTGGCACGGACATCGTCGAGCTGGGCCTGGCCGGCGAGCGCGCCCATCGTCACCCCCTCGACCGACGGATCGCCGACGACAACCTCGCCGAGCCGCTGCCTGAGCGCCGCCTCAGCCGCGTCGAGCCATTGCGCAGGCACGAAGGCGCGGCGGATGGCGGTGCATTTCTGCCCCGCCTTGACCGTCATCTCGTTGACGACTTCACCGATGAACAGGTCGAATTCGGGGCTGTCGGGGCCCGCGTCGGGGCCGAGGATCGAGGCGTTGAGCGAGTCGCGCTCGGCAATGAACCGGACCGTTTCGCGCGCGATGACGGGATGCGACTGAAGCTTGATCGAGGTCGCCGCCGAACCGGTGAACGACACCACGTCCTGGCACGTCAGATGGTCGAGCAGGTCGCCGACCGAGCCGACGATCAACTGCACCGCGCCCGCCGGGAGCACCCCCGCCTCGGTCATGATCCGGACCGCGGCTTCGGTCAGGTGCGCGGTCGCGGTGCCCGGCTTGACGATCGCCGGCACCCCCGCGAGCAATGTCGGACCGAGCTTCTCGAGCATTCCCCACACCGGGAAGTTGAACGCGTTGATATGGACCGCGACCCCTTTCAGCGAGGTATAGACATGCTGGCCGATGAAGCTGCCGCGCTTGCCGATCGGCTCAATCTCGCCGTCGATCAGGATGACATCGTCGGGCAGCTCGCGGCGGCCCTTGGACGACATCGCGAACAGCGTCCCCGCGCCACCCTCGATGTCGATCCAGCTGTCCTGGCGCGTCGCCCCGGTCGAGGCGGACAGCGCGTACAACTCCTCCTTGCGCGCCATGATTGCCTGCGCGAGCGCCTTCAGCATCCACGCCCGTTCGTGAAACGTCATCGCCCGCAGCGCCGGGCCGCCGACACCGCGCGCGTGGTCGGCCATTGCCTTGAAATCCAGCCCCTGGCTGCCCGTCTCGGCGACCGTCGAACCGTCGATCGCGGACAGGATCGGAACCGCCCCGCCGGTCGCCGCGACCCACTGGTCGGCGGCATAATTGTTGAGCATCAGGGTCATCGGGTCTGCCTCTTGTCGATCAGCCGCCGGTAAACACGGGCGCACGCTTGGCCATGAACGCCGCGACCCCTTCGCGGTAGTCGGCGCTCCCGCCGAGCTCGCGCATCAGGTCGCGCTCATTGTCGAGCGCCTGGTCCAGTGTTTGCAGCCCGGATTCGCGAATGGCGCGCTTGGTCGCGGCGAGCCCGCGCGTCGGGCCGGCGGCAAACTTGCGGGCGAGCGCGCCGCTTTCCGCTTCGAGCGCCTCGTCGTCGACGCATTTCCAGATCAGGCCCCATTGCTCGGCCTTCTCGGCGGATAGCGGCTCAGCGGTCATCGCGAGCCCCAGCGCGCGCGCCTGGCCGACGAGTCGCGGCAAGACCCACGTTCCGCCCGAATCGGGGATCAGCCCGATGTTGGCGAACGACTGAATGAACTTCGCACTCCGCGCGGCAATGACGATGTCGCAGGCGAGCGCGATATTCGCCCCCGCCCCCGCCGCGACCCCATTGACCGCGCACACTACCGGCTTCGGCAGGGTCGCCAGCCGCCGGACCAGCGGTGCGTAATAGCGTTCGACCGAGTCGCCGAGATCGACCGGCGCATCACCCGGTGCGACCGCGCGGTCGGCAAGGTCCTGTCCCGCGCAAAAGCCGCGTCCGGCGCCGGTCAGCAACAGGCAGCGGATCACCGCATCCTCCTCGACCTCGCCAAGCACCGCGGCGACCTCGCCATGCATCTGCGCGGTGAAGCTGTTGAGCCGCTCGGGACGGTTGAGCGTCAGCCGAGCGACACCGCCTTCGACCTCGAACCGGATCGTCTCGTAACCCATCTGCTCGTCCCGCTGGTGAATTAACAGACTGCCCGGTCGGTCAATTCTTGGCAACGACAAACTTCCTCTGCTAGTTCGGCCGCATATCCGTGGAGACCGACATGACCGACGCCTTCATCTGCGACGCGGTGCGCACCCCGATCGGTCGCTATGGCGGCGCGCTCGCCTCGGTCCGTCCCGACGACCTCGGCGCCATCCCTCTGCGCGCGCTGAAGGAACGCAACCCGGGGATTGACTGGACCCTCGTCGACGACGTCGTGTTCGGTTGCGCCAACCAGGCGGGCGAGGATAATCGCAACGTCGCGCGCATGGCGGCGCTGCTTGCCGGGCTCGGCGCCGAGGTTCCGGGAACGACGATCAACCGGCTGTGCGGGTCGGGCATGGACGCGGTCGCCTGTGCTGCGCGCGCGATCAAGGCGGGTGAAGCCGACTTCATCGTCGCCGGCGGAGTCGAGAGCATGTCCCGCGCGCCGTTCGTCATGCCCAAGGCCGACACCGCATTCAGCCGCGCCAGCGCGGTCTATGACACGACCATCGGCTGGCGCTTCGTCAACCGGCTAATGAAGGCCGAATACGGGATCGATTCGATGCCCGAGACCGCCGAGAATGTCGCCGACGAATATCATGTCACCCGCGCGGACCAGGACCGCTTCGCCGCGACAAGCCAGCGCCGCGCCGCCGCCGCGCAGGCGAGCGGGCGGTTCGACGCCGAGATCGTCCCCGTCTCGATCCTCCAGAAGAAAGGAGACCCCATCATCGTCGCGCGCGACGAACATCCGCGCGAAACGAGCGTCGAGCAGCTTGGCCGGCTGAAGCCAATCGTCCGCCCCGACGGCAGCGTCACCGCCGGCAATGCCTCCGGGGTCAACGATGGCGCCGCCGCGATCATCGTCGCCAGCGCCGCTGCGGTGGAGCGCCACGGCCTCACCCCGCGCGCCCGCGTGCTCGGCTGCGCAACCGCTGGCGTGCCGCCGCGGATCATGGGCATCGGCCCCGCTCCCGCCTCGCTCAAACTGCTCGACCGGCTCGGGCTGACGATCGGCGCGATCGACGTCGTCGAATTGAACGAGGCCTTTGCCAGCCAGGGCCTCGCGGTCCTGCGCCAGCTCGGCCTCCCCGACGACGGCGACCACATCAACCCCAACGGCGGCGCGATCGCGCTCGGCCACCCGCTCGGCATGTCGGGGGCGCGGCTCGTTCTCACCGCGACCGAGCAGCTCCGGCAAACCGGCGGAAAGCTCGCCCTGTGCACGATGTGCGTCGGGGTCGGACAAGGGATCGCGATGGTGATCGAGCGCGTTTGAGGCTGATCGTCTGAAGCGGAAGAGCCCGCGCTTTCGCGATGACATGAATCAGCCGAACAACAAGGACTGAATTGATTGACCGGTCGGTCGGTTAATTCTATATCAGGCGCCGGAGACACGCGATGTATACGACTGAGCTTGGCAGGGCCGGGGAACTCGGCAAGACTGCGCCCACCCCGATCAGCCAGGAGGACCCCGGCCAAGTTGCCGCGTTCGAGGCGCGCGTTGCCGCCGACGAGTTCATCGAGCCCAAGGACTGGATGCCCGACGCGTACCGCAAGACGCTGGTGCGGCAGATCAGCCAGCACGCGCACAGCGAGATCGTCGGCATGTTGCCCGAGGGCAATTGGCTCAGCCGCGCCCCGAGCCTGCGCCGCAAGGCGATCCTGTTCGCGAAGATCCAGGACGAGGGCGGCCACGGCCTCTACCTTTACTGCGCCGCCGAAACGCTCGGCACCAGCCGCGAGCAGATGATCGATGCGCTCCACTCGGGGCGCGCCAAGTACAGCACCATCTTCAATTACCCCACGCTGACCTGGGCCGATATCGGCGCGATCGGCTGGCTGGTCGACGGCGCCGCGATCATGAACCAGGTGCCGCTCCAGCGCACCAGCTACGGTCCCTATGCGCGCGCCATGGTCCGCGTGTGCAAGGAGGAAAGTTTTCACCAGCGCCAGGGTTATGAGATCATGATGGCGATGGCCGGGGGGACCCCCGAGCAACGCGCGATGGCGCAGGATGCGCTCAATCGCTGGTGGTGGCCGAGCCTGATGATGTTCGGCCCGCCCGACGACAACTCGCCCAATACCGAACGCTCGATGCGCTGGCGGATCAAGCGCGATACCAACGACGATCTACGTCAGAAATTCGTCGACGCGACCGTTCCCCAGGCCGAGCTGATCGGGCTGAAAATCCCCGACGCCGACCTCGAATGGAACGAGGACCGCGGCCACTACGACTTCGGCGCGATCGTGTGGGAAGAATTTTACGCGGTCGTGCGCGGCGAAGGCCCGTGCGCGAAGGAACGGCTTCAGGCGCGCCGCAAGGCGTGGGACAACGGCGCCTGGGTGCGGGAAGCCGCCAACGCCTATGAAGCGAAGCGCCATGCCAGAAAGGCCGCCTGATGAGCGAGGACTGGCCGCTGTGGGAAGTGTTCCTCCGCTCGCGCGGCGGGCTGAGCCATCGCCATGTCGGGTCGGTCCATGCGCCCGACTCCGAACTCGCCATCCGCCACGCGCGGGATGCCTACACGCGCCGTTCGGAAGGGGTCAGCATGTGGGTCGTGCGATCGACCGACATCGTCGCGTCGGACCCCGACCAGTCCGGTTCGCTGTTCGAACCCGCCGCCGACAAGGTCTATCGCCACCCGACCTTCTACGACCTGCCCGACGAACTGAAGCATATGTGATGCCGTCGCTTCAGACGATCCAGCCCGACACCGTCGTCGCCGCCGAGCGGCGCCCGGCGCATGTCGACTATCTCCTCCGCCTGGGCGACGACAGCCTCATCCTCGCCCAGCGGCTTGGCGACTGGTGCGGCCATGCGCCGGTGCTTGAGGTCGACTTGAGCCTCGCCAATTTGGGGCTCGACCTGATCGGCCAGGCGACGCTGTTCCTCAACTACGCCGGCGAGCTCGAGGGCAAGGGCCGCGACGGTGACCGCTTGGCCTTCCACCGCGACGTGCTGGCGTATCGCAACTGCCTCTTGGTCGAACAGCCCAACGGCGACTTCGCCCAGACGATCGCGCGACAATTTCTCTTCTCGACCTACAGCCTCGGCCTGTTCGAGGCGCTGAAGAATTCGACCGACCCGCGCATCGCCGAGATCGCGACCAAGGCGGCCAAGGAGGTCACCTATCACGCCGAGCTGTCGGCCGACTGGGTCATCCGGCTGGGCGACGGCACCGAGGAAAGCCGCCGACGGATGACCGATGGCCTCGACTGGTATTGGCGCTTCGTCGACGAACTGTTTGACATGGACTCGGTCGAGCAGAGCCTTGCTACCGCCGGGATCGCCGCCGACAAGGCCGCGCTTCGCTCCGCATTCGACGCGACCGTTACGCGCGTCCTCGCCGAGGCGACGCTTGATGCGCCGGTCTATCCCTATGCCGTGCGCGGTGGGCGCGTCGGCCACCACAGCGAGCATCTTGGCCACTTGCTCGCGACGATGCAATACCTTCCCCGCGCCTACCCCGACGCGAAGTGGTGACGCAGCTCAACGCCGCCGCGGAGTCCGCGATCCTTGCGACGCTCGCCACCGTTCCCGATCCCGAGATTCCAGCAGTCTCGGTGATCGACCTCGGCATCGTCCGCGGCGTCCGCAGGCACCCGCCGGCAGTGCTGATCACCCCGACCTACACCGGTTGCCCGGCGACCCGCGTTATCGAACAATCGGTCCGCGACGCGCTCGACGCCGCCGGGTTCGCCGCGATCCCGGTCGAAACGATCCTGTCGCCGCCGTGGACCACCGACTGGATCAGCGACGCCGGCCGCGCCAAATTGCTCGCCTATGGCATCGCCCCGCCCTCCCCGCGCGGCAGCGACGTCGTCGCCTGCCCGCAGTGCGGATCGACCGAGACGCGCGAAGTCAGCCGCTTCGGCTCGACCCCGTGCAAGGCGCTATGGCGTTGTCTCGACTGCCTTGAGCCGTTCGACCGCTTCAAATGTCACTAGGAGCCTGAATGTCCGCCGGTTTCCACAGCCTTGAGATCACCGAAGTCCGCCGCGAGATCGACGATGCGATCTCGCTCCGCTTCGCCCTGCCCGAAGCCTTGTGCGACACCTTCCGCTTCACCCCCGGCCAGCACCTCACGCTGCGCACCGAGATCGCGGGCGAGGACATCCGCCGCAACTATTCGCTGTGCGTCGCCCCGCATGAGCAGCAGCTGCGCGTCGCGATCAAGCAGATCGCCGGCGGCGTCTTCTCGACCTGGGCCAACGCCACCCTCAAGCCCGGCGACCGGATCGAAGTCATGCCGCCCCACGGCAGCTTCACTTGGGCGTTCGATCCCGCGCGACGCGCGACCTATGCCGGGTTTGCCGGCGGATCGGGCATCACCCCCATCCTGTCGCTGCTCAAGACCGCGCTCGTCGCCGAACCGGGCAGCGACTTCATCCTGCTCTACGGCAACCGCACCAGCAACAGCATCATGTTCCTGGAAGAAATCGCCGAGCTCAAGAACCGTTTCATGGACCGGCTGCAGGTCTATCATTTCCTCGAACATGAGGAGGAGGATGTCGAGCTGTTCAACGGCCGGCTCGATGCCGACAAGATCGCCGAGGTGCTGACGAGCCTTGTCGACCCCGCGGTGATCGACGCCGCCTTCATCTGCGGCCCCGGCCCGATGATGGACGCGGTCGAGGCGGGCCTTCGCGACGCCGGCGTGCCGCCCGAGCGCATCCTGATCGAGCGCTTCACCGTCGGTAAGCTCTCTGCCGCGCAGGCCGCCGCGATGCATTTGGTCGAACAGAGCGCCGCCGGTCGCCAGGTCAGGCTGACCCTCGAAGGCCGCCGCCGCACGGTCGTGTTCGACGCCGAGCAGGGCAGCATCCTCGAAAATGCCCGGGCGAGCGGAATGCCTGCGCCCTATGCGTGCAAGGCCGGGGTCTGCGCCACCTGCCGCGCGAAACTCATCAGCGGCGAAGTGACGATGAAGGTCAATTACGGCCTCAGCGCCGAAGAGGTCGCAGCGGGCTATGTGCTGACCTGCCAGGCGGTGCCGCTGACCGACGACGTCGAGCTAGACTACGACGCCTGACGCTCCGACTCAGGCTCCGACTCCGACTCAGGCCCTCGCCGGCGCAACCAGCGCGAGCGCCATGTCGGCGACCATGTCGGCGCTCGCCGGCCCCGCCGCATCGAACCAGGTGTGGGTCCAGTTGATCATTCCGAACAGAAGCATCGTCTGCACGCGAGCGCGCACTGGATCGCCCGCCAGCGCAGGATCAATCTCGATCAACAACCGCTGCACTGCGTCGACCAGCTTGCGCTGCTTGGCAACGATGCTGCGGCGCTTGTCGTCGGGCAAATGCGCGAGGTCGTTGAGCAGCACCTTCTGCCGACTTGCCGCGCCGACATAGTCGGTCATGAACAAATGCAGCAGCCGATCGAGCCCCGCGCGCGCCGCGAGGTCCTCCGCCATGACCTTGTCGACATCGCCGACGAGCTGGTCGATGTGGCTCAGCATGACCGCGTAGAGGACATCCTCCTTTGACGGATAATAATGATAGATCAGTGACTTCGACGTGTTGCAGGCGCTTGCGAGATCGGCCACCGAGGACCCCCGAAAACCATGTTCGGCGAACAGCTCGGCGGCCTGCTCGACGATCGCCGCGCGCCGCTGCTCGTAATCGGCCGCCTGGGTCCGCGCCAAATCCTGCCTCCCTCTTCACCGTCGGGTAACAGGAATAGCCGACCGATCAATCGGTCAATTGATTGGCCAGCTTTCGATCGCATCGACGAACGCGCTCAGCCACGCATTCGTCTGGTGCCCGTCGAGCACGCGGTGGTCGATCGTCAGCGAGACATAGGCCATCGGGCGAATCTGGATCGTGTCCTGCCCGTCGACCTCGCGCACGACAACGCGCTTTTCAGTCTTGCCGATGCCAAGGATCGCCGACTGCGGCTGGTTGATGATGATCGGCGAGGCGAACAGCGACCCCGACACGCCGTGGTTCGAAATGGTGAAGGTCCCGCCCCTGACGTCAGCCCCCGTTAGCCGGTTGCCTCGCGCCTTGGCGGTCAGTTCGCCGAGCCGAAGCGCGATGCCGAGCAACGACTGGGTTTGGCAGCGCGCGATCACCGGGACGATCAGCCCCTTGTCGCCAAGCGCGGTCCCGACCCCGATATTGACGTCCTCGAACTGCTCGATCCGGTCGTCGTGCCAGCGGCTGTTGACCGCCGGCGCGGCACGCATCGCGGCGGTCGCAGCGGCGATGAAATAGGCGGTGAAGGTGAGGTTCGCGCCGTCCTTGTCATACGCCGCGCGATGCGCCTTGCGGTGGGCGATGATCGCGCTCAAATCGCATTCGAAGACCGCCGTGACATGCGGTGCGACAGTCACTGAATTGAGCATGTTCCCGGCGATCGAAAGTCGCATCCGGTCGTGCGGCACGCTGGTCACGCCACCCACGGCAGAGGCCTGAGGCGCCACCTTCGCTGAACTGCGCGACGCCACGAACATATCGACATCGGCGCGCGTGATCCGCCCCCCGCGCCCCGTCCCGGCGATCGCCGCCGGATCAACCTCATGCATCCTCAACGCCCGCTTCACCGATGGCGAAAAGCGAGCATCACCGCCCCCTCCCCCGACCATACCGGGCGCAGTCGAGGGACCTTCGGCAACCAATTTTTCCTCAGACTTGCCAGTAACCTGACCGACCGAAATGCGCCCCAGCAGCGCCCCCGGTTCAGCCTCGGCATCGCTCTCGAGCAAAATCTCGCACAGCACTCCTGCGCCGGGCGACGACACCTCCTGCGTTACCTTGTCGGTCTCGAGCTCGACCAATGGATCGTCGAGCGCCACCGCGTCGCCGACCTGCTTGAGCCACGCGCGCACGACCGCTCTGGTCCCCTCCTGCTCGTCGGGGACGCGCACCTCGATCATCGTCGTGCCGATCAAAACGCCACCAGCTCGTCGATCCTGGCCGCGATCCGCTCGACCGACGGCACCGCCCAGTCGAGCAGCACCGGGTTATGCGGGCTCGGGATGTCGGGCATCGTCAGGCGCGCGACCGGCGCGTCGAGATAGATAAACGCCTCGTCGGCCACCACCGCGGCAATCTCCGCTCCGAACCCGGCGGTCTGCAGATCCTCATGAACGATCAGGCACCGCCGCGTTCGCCGCACGCTCGCCAGCACTGCTTCCTTGTCCCACGGCATCAGCGTGCGCAGGTCGATCACGTCGGCCGACCGCCCTTGCGCCGCTTCCTCGCAGCGCGGCACCATCGCCCCCCATGTCACGATCGTGATGTCGTCGCCTTCGCGGGTCAGCTTCGCCTTGCCGAACGGCAGCGCGAAATCATCCCCCGGATAAGCCCGCCGCGCCCACGCCGCGTCGAGCATTGCGCGATGTTCGAAAAAAATCACCGGATCATTGCCGCGCAGCGCGCTCCGCAGCAGCCCGACCGCGTCCTCAGCGTTGGACGGCACCGCCACCTTCCACCCCGGGTTATGGATGAACGCGACCTCGTTGGTCTGGCTGTGCCAGGGGTCGCCGCATTTAAAGAATCCGCCCGGGATGCGCACCACCATCGGCGCCGCGAAACGATTGTCGGTTCGCCAGCGCATCGTCCCGCAGTCGTTAATCTGCTCGGTCGCCGGCTCTGCATATTTGCGGAACTGGATCTCGGGCACCGGCATCAGCCCGGCGATCGCCATCCCCACCGCGCGGCCGATAATGCCCTCCTCGGACAGGCTGGTGTCGAACACCCGCGCCGCGCCATATTTGTCCTGCAACCCGAGCGTCACCGCATGCACCCCGCCCTTGCGCCCGATATCCTCGCCGAACAGCACCACCCGCGGATTGACCCCGAGCTCATGGTCGAGCGTCCGCCGGATCGCGGTGACCATGTTGATCCGCTGCCCCCCCGGCACAGGTTCGTCGCTCATCGGCGGGGCCACGTAGCCGGCGGTGAACTGCCCACCCATCGCCTGCAACGCGCCTTCCTCAAAGAAGACGTTGCGCATCACCGACTGCGTGGTTGGTAGCGGACGCGCCTCGGCCGCCGCTCGCGCGCGCTCGACCTCGGCGTCGACCTGCCGCTCGATCTGCTCCCACTCGCCCTGCCCAAGCAGCGACCCATCGAGATACGCCTTCAATTTCGGCAGCGGGTCGCGCGCCCATTCGGCCGCGACCAGTTCGTCGGATTTGTAGGTCTGCGTGTCCTGGAAACTATGCCCCTGCAACCGCGGGACGGTCAGCCGCAGCAGGCATGGCCCCTGCCCCGCGCGCACGAACGCCACTGCACGATCGACCAGCATCGCCGCCTCGGCCGGGTCGGTCCCGTCACCGCTGATGATGTCGAGCCCGCGCCAGCTGGCAAGGTTGGCGGCGATATCGCCCCCCGGAGTCTGGAACGCCGACGGCACCGAAATGCCAAAGCCGTTGTCCTCGATGTAGAACAGCATCGGCAATGCTTGCGTCGTCGCGATGGTCAGCGCCGACCAGAAGCCGTTCGCCGCGACCGACGCGTCACCGCCCAGCGCTACCGCGATGGCATGATCGTAGGCCGGATCCTTGAGTACGGCGCGGTGATAGTCGATCGCCTGCGCCCAGCCCGCCGTCGGGGTATATTGCGCGCCCACCCCGCCGCACATCGGTAGCGCCGAGGCGCCCGCCGGATTGGGGAAGTTGAACACGCTCCCGATGTCGCGCCCGCCTGAATAGCCGCCCTCGCGCGCCATCGCCGAGGCCAGTGCGACCTCGGGGTCGACTCCGAGCGCGAGCAGCAGCGGTCGCGAGCGATAATAGCCGCATGCCGCGTCCTGCGGCCGGTCGAGCCTCAAGCCGAGCATGACCTGCGCCATGTCGTGCCCGCGCGCCGAAAATTGGTAGAGAATCTTCCTCTGAGGCACGAGCTGCTGTTCCTCGAGCGTATCGAGCGCGCGCGATAGCAGCGTCAAGTAAGCCACCCGCCGCCAATCGACCGCGGGATCGGGCGTGCGTGCGCCATGTCGAGAAATGGTCGCTGCGGGATCGGCTGTCATCAGTTTCATCGACAAAACCTTCCCTTCATTTCGAAACAATAACACGCTCGATATGAAAATTCGTTCCAGAATTAGACATAATGACTGCTATGCTGGATCACGCAATTCAATTTAGTACGAAAGATGATAAATATGGCCCGTACCACTCTCGACGCTGTTGACCGCCGCATTCTCGCCGTGCTCCAGCGCCACGGCGACATCAGCCACGCGCAGCTCGCGCAGCAGGTGTCGTCCTCCCCCGCCTCCTGCTGGCGGCGGATCCACGCGATGGAAGAGTCCGGAGTGCTCGGCGCGACCGTGCGCCTGCTCGACCCGACGGCGGTTGGCCGCGGGCTCGACGTCATCTGCCAGGTCCGCCTCGCCTCGCAGCAACCCGCTGCCCGCGCCGAACTCGAGGCCTTCATCCTGTCGCGCGAAGAGATCATGGAATGCTATTCGATGACCGGCGAGTGGGACTATATGCTGCGCATCGTCGTCGCCGACGTGCGCGATTATGAGGCGTTCCTGATGCAGGACCTGCTGCGCCAGGCGACGGTCGCCTCCTCCGCCTCCCACTTCGCCTTGAAGCGGATCAAATACACCACCGCCCTCCCGGTCTGACGCGCCGGCTTCGAACATCGCCCCAACGAAAAAGGGCGGAGCAATCGCTGCTCCGCCCCCTCTCAGGCTATAGTCGGATAGTCGCCCGGCTTAACCGCGCTCGCCCTGCGACGGCGGCGGAGGCGGCGGCGGCGGCGGCGGCGGCGGCACCGGGCACGCTGCCTCAACCGCGATCACCGACCCGTCGGCGCAGGTCTGCGTGGCCGGCGGCGGGGGCGGAGGAGGCGGCGGAGGCGGAGGAGGAGGAGGCGGCGGCGGTGCCACCTCGTGTCCGCCGAAGGCCACGCGGAACCCGACCGACGCGCCGTGGCTGGTCAACCCCTTGCGGAAGCGTCCTTCATAGCCCGCGAAGATCGCCGTCGACGGGCTGACGTTGAAGTTCAGCCCCGCATCCGCGTCGATCTCAGACCGGCCCGGTCCGACGCCTTCGACCGTGAAGCGCGAAGCTGAGTTACCGTTGAAGATCGCCGACACATCGCGATTGTGACGCTTGAGGTCATAGCGATAGGCAAGCCGGCCATAAGGCGAGATCGCGCTGGTCGGCGAGCTCGACAAGTCGATCCCGGCCAGTGCGGCGGTCTGCCGCACCTTGATCTCGCTGACCGTCAGGTTGAGCGCACCCGCACCGGTCTCGGTGAAGGATTTGATCTTCCCATCGCTGTAGTCGAGCCCGACGAACGGACGCAGCTTCATGCCCCCCATGTTGGCGTTGTAGCCAAGCGTGCCGATGACCTTGAACAGGTTGCCGGAGAAGTTGGCATTGGCCGTGCGGTTGATCGACGTGACGTTGATCGTCCGCACCGCGCTATACTTGCCATGCTCGTAAGCCGCCTGGAGATCGACATCGAGACCGCCGGGCATCGCGTAGTCAACGTAGGCACCGAACTGATAGGCGTTGCCCTTGCCGCGGCTGTTGCCGAGGCGATAGTCGAACTTGTCGTGGCTGTAGCCGCCCGCAACGCCGAACGTCAGGCCATTGTTGCGGAAATCGATCCCCATGGCGCCGCCATAGATCTTCTGGTCGGTGCCATATTTGAAGCCCTGGTTCTTGCCCTTGCCCCGCTGGCCGTAAGCGCGGCCCCACAGGCTTGGTCCGTCGACGTGGGCCGGCGTGCCGTGCATCTGGAGCGCGACCTGGCGAGTGAACAACTCGGACTGGTCGAGCAACCCGTTGGCATAGGCGCCATAGGGTTCCGGGCTCGCCTGATTGAAGAAGCTCTGCGCCTGCGCCGCGGTCATGTTGTCGACCGCGATGACGACCGTCGCCGCATCACCCGTGGCGCC
>NZ_JANYGG010000129.1 GCF_025362505.1 Sphingomonas sp.
GAGAATGACGGCAACACGCGAGCCGACTGCTTCTCAGGGGTGATCCGCGCGATCATCTCAAAAGGCGCCATGGAGCCGAACGGCCAGGACGTTGGCGGGGCCGCGGTCGCGGTTGTAGCCGGGGTTGCCGATGAACTGATAATCGAGCGTGAGGTCGATGGCGTGCGCCGCATGCCAGTCATAATAGGCTTCCGCGATCAACTCCGACCCAGGGTGGGGAAGCTGGCCGTCCCCGACCAGGACTCCGATTCCGCCTGCACCAAGATAGCGCTCGTGCGCCTTGGAGATGCCGTTGACGACGGTGGCCAAGCCGATTCTGTCGTCCGGCCGGCCCCAACTTTTGCCGTTGAGCGTACCCCCGACGGCGACCGTACGGTCGATGTCGGTAAAGTCATACGGCTCAATCGCCCCGTCGCTGATCCCGGCGCGCGCGAACAGGCCGAGCGTGTCGGTCACCTCCTGTTCGACGTTGATATGACCACCCGTTCGGCTCATCCGGCGCCGGGTCAGGCTGGGGTCAACCGCCCCGCCGGTTATCGCCGCTAGTGCCAGCGCATCATCGAAGCGGCTGAAATTGCCGCGGTTACGGAACATCGTCACCCTCACCGCGCCCGGATGGCCAGCGATGCTGTGACGATGCTCGACTTCGCCAACGAGCTGATACTGGCTGAAATCGCGTTCCAGCGTCTCGCCGTTGGGCACTTTGGAGAGGTTGAACGCGCCAATCCGGAACGTCCACGGCCCCTGATCCCATTCGCCCGCGACGCCATAGCTGTAGCCCCAGGCATCGGCCGCATAGTCGAAATTGCCTGCATCGACGACCGACCAGTTGAGAAAGTCCGCACGCGGATCGTGCGCATAGCGGTTGGTATCGAATATATCGCCGACGCCTACCTTGCCTCCGGTCAGCACGAGCCGATTGGCCGTCTGGCTCCCCGCGAGCTGGTTGGCCGCACCGGCAACGGACTGGGTCTCACCGCCCAGATCAATGGTCTGACGGAAAAAGAGGCGCTGGAGTCGCAAGTAGGGGTTGGACTTGCCGACCTTGTAGGCTTCCGCGCTCGGAAAGCCGGCCGCGCCCAACGTGTTTGAGAGGCCAAAACCCTGATCGATCTCGGGGTTGATCCACAATTCCGCCCCGCCCCACGGGCGAACGCCGGCGTAGACCGTTGCGTCGAACGTCTCCTTGACCTGGCTCGGCGCAAGGCTGTTCGGCCCTTCATAAGGCGAGCTGAAACCAGCCACGCCTTGGGTGACAAAGGTCGCCTGGGCATGAAGCGCCCAATTCTGGTCAGCTTGCGCCGGCGCAGGTGCGACTTGCGCTGCGGCGGGCGCGGTGATCCCCAAAGCCAGCGTCACCGCGACCGCTGTATTGAAAAATGTGCGATTGATCATCGTCGATCCCGGTGCGCGCAAGTTTAGCCGAAAATTGTGACATTGATGGTGCCACCAGTGCGGCTGTGTTCCTCGTGTGGGCGTCCAAGGTCGGCGCTCGCCCGAGGGTGTGTGCAGGTCTCGACTCGATCGTGCCTATACCCTAGGGGGCTATATGTTCAAGTAGGCTGGGATTTCGACCGAATGGGACATGTTGCCAAGGAAAAGCAGAAGCTCCTCAATCGTCTGAAGCGTCTGCGCGGCCAACTTGAGGCAATCGAACGAGCGGTCGAGGCCGACACCGAATGCGCGCGCGTCCTTCAGCAGGCAACGTCATGCCGGGGCGCTCTGGACGGCTTCATCGCTGAAGTGATCGAAGACCATATCCGGGAACATATGCTCGATCCGGACGCGCCCCGCGACGACCCCCGGTCGCAAGCAGCCGAAGAATTGGTTGCGATTGTCCACGCTTACCTGACGTAGCAAAAGCCATCGCTACCAATATGACATAATCTCGCGCTTTCTCGCCGGTCATGTGCGTGTCATGATCGGTCTGTGGGAAAGCCGGCCAACAGCGCAAATATCGTGGCAGGGCTTTCGGTCGCCGGGCTCGTGCTCCCGGAGTCGATTGCCTATGGCTCGATTGCCGGCCTTCCGCCGGTCCACGCGCTGGCTGCGGCGCTGGCGGGCCTTACCGTCTATGCCATCGCCGGACGGTGCCAGGTGGCGATCGTCACGCCAACCTCGGCGAGCGCCGCCGTGCTGGCGGCGGCACTGGCCAGCCTTGGCGTTGGCGAGCCCGGAGCACGGTTGGCGTTGACGCTGGCGCTGGTCGGCTGCGTTGGTCTGCTGTTCGTCTTGGCAGGCCTGTTGCGGCTGGGGTTCATCGCGGCGTTCGTGTCTCGGCCAGTGTTGCGCGGATTTGCGTTCGGCCTAGCGGCGAGCATCGTCCTTCGGCAGTTTTTTTCGGTGACCGGGGTTCACGCGCCAAGTGCCTTGCTCATCCGCCAGCTAGGCGAGGTTGTGGCAGGCATCGCGCGATGGAATGTAGCGGCTCTGGCGATTGCCGCGCTTGCGTTGAGCGTCATGCTGGCCTTGCGTCGATGGCGCATGGTGCCAGCGGCATTCGTCGTACTGGCTTCGACCGTGGCACTGTCGTTCGTTGTCGATTTCGCCCAGATGGGAGTGCCGACGATTGGCCGGATTGCACTCGACATCGACTGGCCCGCGCTTCCCCAGTTCGGCGTCTCACAATGGTTGTCGGTCGGCTCGGCAAGCCTGCCCTTGGCGATGATCCTTTTCGTCGAGGCGTGGGGCACAAGCCGGACCTTGGCACTGCGCCATGGCCAAACGCTTGACCCCAATCGCGAGCTGGTCGCGCTGGGGCTGGCTAATCTGGCTGCGGCGAGCGTTGGAGGGCAACCGGTCGGGGCGGGTTTTTCAGCCTCGTCGGCCAATGATGCGGCGGGTGCGACCAGTCGCATCGCCGGGTCGGTTGCCGCTGTGGCGCTGGCCGCGCTGTTGCTCGTCGCGTTGCCGTTGATCGCGCGCGTGCCGAGCGCGGTCCTGGCGGCGATCGTCATCGCCGCGCTGACCCATGCGCTGGATCCGCGCCCGCTGTTGCGGTTGTGGCAGCTGGGACGGGATCAGTGGGTCGCACTTGCCGCGGCGGTCGGCGTGCTTGCCTTTGGTGCTCTATACGGGATGTTGCTTGCGGTATCGCTGTCGGTGCTGGCCATCGCCCGACGCCTGTCAGAGCATGATATCGATCGGCTGGGTCAGCTCGACGGGGGACGAAACTACGTCGATCTGGCACGCCATCCCAACGCCCGAGTTGATCCCGCCATCCTTGTTGTCCGACCGCGAGAACCGCTGTTCTTCGGCAACGCAGAGGCGATCATGAACGCCATCGAGCGCGCGACGAGCGCGGCGACGCGGGTCGTGGTGCTTAGCCTCGAGGAAAGCTACGACCTTGATAGCAGCGCGGTCGATGTTTTGGGCGAAAGCGCAACACGGCTCACGGCGCGCGGTCAGCGGTTGATACTCGGGCGACTGAAGGACCCCGTTCGCGAATTGCTTGCCGCGGCGGGGGAACCGCTGGCCACGCTCGCCGCCGACGGCCATCGAAGCATCGCCGACGCGGTCGAGTCGGCACGTGCCAGCGCAAGTCGAAGGAGCTGACCCCATGAGAAACAGCCGCGAACCCATCCTGACCCCCGTTCCGATCGCCTCTCTCCGACCGACGCAGATCACCGTGGGGTTGCGCGAAGTGGAGCGGAAGCGCTTGCAGTGGCGCGGTGAGGGAGAGCACGGCGGCGCATATCTTGGTCGGCATATGATTCCCGTCGTGCTCGGGCCCAAGCGGCGGCCTTATGTGATCGATCACCACCACCTGGCGCGAGCACTCCATGACGAGGGGCAAAGCGAAGTGCTGACGACGGTTGTCGCCGATCTTCACCAGCTGAGCCTTCCGGCATTCTGGATATTCCTCGATAATCGTGGCTGGCTCCATCCGTTCGATACCGACGGCAAGCGGCGTGACTATTCGGCAATCCCCAAGAGAATTGCCAAGCTGGTCGACGATCCGTTCCGATCGCTGGCGGGTGCGGTTCGCGAAGCAGGCGGCTATGCCAAGGATGTCACGCCGTTCAGCGAGTTCATCTGGGCCGATTATTTCCGTCGCCGACTCAAGCGCCCGCAGCTCGAGGCCCATTATGAACGCGCAGTCGCCAAGGCCCTGCTTCTTGCTCGCGCGCACGAGGCTTCCTTCATGCCCGGGTGGTGCGGTCCTGATCACGTCACGTCCTCGCTTTGACTGCAACCGTCTCCGCGACACTTACACAAAGCCTTACACATTTTCTTGCTTGACGAAAACAAATGCTTTTATTATAAATAGTTACGGAAGTCTCGTCCCACTCAAAATCGAGTGTCGAAAGACGTGTCCGTTCGAGTCGGACCGGGGGCACCAGATATGGTTCGAGCGGGGCTGGAACAGCTGTCGCGCGCGACCTATGGTCGGACGCATGGACGCGCGCAGAGACCCATCCCCGACTCCATCGACTACGCCGCCGCCGACCCCGGCGCAGCTTGCCGGTGAGGCGCAGGACCTCGAGCATGTCGCGCTCAAGCGCGTTCGGCTGCTCGCTTCGCTGACCTTGATCGGGGGGGTCGGGTTGATCCTGGCGATCCCGTTCGCGCTCAAGGAGGGCGCCGAGTTCTTCATGCCGGTGACTGCGGCGCTGGTGATCGCGGTTGCCCTGGTGCCGTTGCTCGAATGGTTCGAGCGGCGCGGGGTGCCGTCGAAGCTCGCCGCGACGCTGTGCGTGCTGCTGTTTCTCGGACTGGCGATCTTCGCGCTGGGCTCGATCGTGCTGCCGGCGATGGACTGGGTGCGGCTGATCCCGCAACGCATCGAGCAGGTGCGCCACTCGCTCGATCCGGTGATCAGCCTGTACAAGTCGCTCCAGCATTGGATCGACAATACGACCGCGCAAATCGCGACCGCTCCGGCGAAATCGATTCGCACGGTGCGGCTCGAATCGACCAGCAGCTTCGTCGACACCATCACCACGCAGGCGCCGCATCTGCTGATCCAGCTGTTCTTTTCGCTTCTAGTGATCTTTTTCTTTCTCGCCGGCTGGACCGGGATGCGCAAGCGGACGATCGTCAGCCGGGGCAGCTTCGCAGGGGCGCTGACGACAGCGCGGGTGATCCAGCAGGTGGTCGAGGCGACTTCGACCTATCTCGGCACGATCACGCTGATCAACATCTCGATGGGCGCGATCACCGCGGCGATCCTGTGGTTCCTCGGGATGGATTCGCCAATGATGTGGGGCGGCATCGTCGCGGTGCTCAACTATATCCCCTATCTCGGCCCGATCGCCTGCGTCCTCCTGCTCAGCTTCGGCGGGCTGATGCAGTTTACCGACGTCTGGTCGGCGATGCTGCCCCCGGCGATTTTCCTCGCCATGCACGTCATCGAAGCCAACGTCTTCACCCCCTCGCTGGTCGGCCGCAAGCTTGAGATCAACCCGCTCCTGATCCTCGTCTCGCTCAGTTTCTGGGCATGGGTGTGGGGCACGACCGGCGCCTTGCTGGCGGTCCCGCTGCTGATCATCATCAAGACGATTTTCTCCGCCGCCGGCACCCCCGATATCGCCGGCTTCCTGTTCGAAGACGGAGTGCTCACGCACGTCGGCGACGACGATGAGGCGAGCGACAATTAACGTGGGAAATGCGGCGCAATCCGCGCTTGCCGTTGTTGACAGGGCAGGGGGCCTACCCTAGTTGCCCGCCCACCGGAGCCGATCGAGGTCAGTTCGCGGGTGTAGCTCAGTTGGTTAGAGCGCCGGCCTGTCACGCCGGAGGTCGCGGGTTCGAGCCCCGTCACTCGCGCCATCCTCGCGGGATGGTTTCACATGAATATCTGTTGAGCAGGCGCGCGCGGCGTCGCGACTTCAGCTACCGAGCGGCTTCTCGTCGGGCGCTGGAGCGCCTGCATCGGTCACGCCTTTAGTCTCGGACGGGCGCGGCTTTGCGATCGCCGTTTCGACTGCAGCGCGCGCCTTCAGGCCGAAGTGCAGATTGACCAGCCCGTCGGCCTTCTGTGTCACCGGCAGGCCCGATGCGACCGCCTGCTCGACCGCATCGCGCGCGGTCATCGCCGCAGGAGCGACCGGATGCCCCGCCGTCGGCATCCCGGCGGCAATATAGGCAGCATGCGACGCCAGCGCCTGCGAACGCAGCGCATCGGCACTGGCCTCGCGCCCGGCATAGCGCTGCACGAACGCCGCCGGCTGGCCCCAGTTGCCCGCCCAGCGATAGAATAGGTGCGCGCCGATCACGTCGCTTTTGGCCAGCGTGTGCGCCCAGGTCGGCAGGACATAATTGGCGTGATAATGGGTCGCATAGCCCACACCGCCCGCAACCGTTCCGTGCAGCGCATCACCGGCCACGCGGCGCGCGCGGTTCCATCCAGCAAGGTCGGGACGGCGATCGAGCGACCCGTCGCAGGTAAAAGTGAACTGGCATCCGGTCGGGCGGGTAGATCCCTGATAGACCACCCCGCACACACTCGCTGGGAAGGCCGGGTGGCGGACCCGGTTGAGAATGACCTGAGCGACCCCGCGCTGGCCTTCCTCGCTCTCGTTGCCCGCCTCATAATAGATCGCCTGCGCCAGGCAGGTCAGCGCCGCGGTCCGCGATGCCTGGCTCGCGCCAGCTACCGCGAACGGCTGCGCAGCGGGGCCTGAGGCGGCGCTGAGCGGGATTTCATTGTTGAGTGCGACCGCCTTGTCGGGCGCGACCGTCTGGATCGTCATGTCGGGCACGATCGGCGGCGCGGCCGACGCTGGCGTCAGCATCCTTGCCGCACGCTGATCCATTGAGGTCGGCGCGGTCACCACCGTCGCCATTGCCGCAGCACTGAATATCAGCGCCGCCAGCGCAATCCCCGCCTCGCGCGGATATGCATGCGCAAGCCGCAAGGGCTGGTGGAAATGTCGCGAAAGCATGATGGCGCTGATGTAGGCTACTAATACGGCTAATTCAACCGTCCCCGGTCAAGCCCTTGAAATCACGCCTTGTTCATCCACACAAGCAAGGGCTTCAGCGGCAACAGCCAGACCAGCCCTGCACCCAGATAGAACAGGCTCTGCGCCCAGATCGGCCATGGCGCGATCCAATTGGCGAAGGCCGCCACGATCAGCCCGATCAACCCGATCAACCCGATGATGCTGAACACCCCGATGATCGTCCGCGAACCTCTGGTCATCGAAAATTCCTCAA
>NZ_JANYGG010000132.1 GCF_025362505.1 Sphingomonas sp.
CAAAGATTTGGGTTAACGGGATGAATGCTGTTCGATGACTACAGCGCCTTCACGAGCAGCGACGCAATCGCCACGAACCCCGCCTCGTCCTCTTCGTCGAAGCGCGCTGCGTCGGGGCTGTCGAGGTCGAGGACGGCGATCAGATGGCCGTCTCGAACGATCGGCACGACCAGTTCGCTGACGCTGGCCGCGTCGCAGGCGATGTGGCCGGGGAAGCTGTGGACGTCGTCGACGCGCTGGACCTTGAGGGTTGCCGCCGCCGCGCCGCACACGCCCTGGCCGAACGCGATGCGGATGCACGCCGGGCGGCCCTGGAACGGCCCGAGCACCAACTCGCCGCCGACGTTGCGATAGAAGCCGGCCCAGTTGAGCCCCGGCACGCTTTCGAAGATCAGCGCGGCGGCGTTGGCCATGTTGGCGATCGGGTCTGGCTCGCCCGCGACCAGTCCCTTGAGCGCCGCCGCGAGGTCGCTGTAGAGCGTCGGCTTGTCGTCGGCGGTGATCGTGAAATCGTGCATCAGTCCAGACTCACCTTCCCCCGGCCCTTCTTCACTTCGCCCCGACCCTTCTTCGTCTCGACCCGCCTCGCCTTGGCGGCGCGGCTCGGGCGGGTGGCGCGGCGTTTGGCCTGAACGATCCGGGCATCGGCGATGATCTTCGCCAGCCGAGCGCGGGCGTCCTCGCGGTTGCCCTCCTGCGTGCGATAACGCCGCGCGGTGATGATCAGCTCGCCGCCGCTGGTGAGCTTGCTCCCGGCGATCGTCTTCAATTGCGCGTAAGCCTGTGGGCTGAGCCCCAGCGCGAACACGTTGCAGCGCAATTGGCACGCGGTCGCGACCTTGTTGACGTTCTGCCCGCCCGGCCCGGTCGCGGCGAGGAATTTCTCCGACAGCGCGTCGTCGGGGATGCGGACGTCGTCAGGCTTCATCGAGCGCGGCGTCCTCGCGCCATTCGGCGAACGCTTCGGGCAGCGGCGCAATGACGTCGACCGGTGGCTTCTTGCCGCGCGGGACGACCAGGCGGACGGCGTGAAGCAGCATCGGGCCGCCGGGCACGCCATAGACGAAATCGCCGATGATCCCGGCGCCGAGCCCCTCGCGGGCGTGCGCCCTGATCTGGTGGGTGCGGCCGGTTTTCGGGCGGAACTCGACCAGGCTGCGGCCGTCGCGCATCGCCAGGCGGCGCCAGTGAGTGATCGCGCTTTTGCCGGCCGGGTCGGGGCGCATTTTCCACCCCGCCTCGGCGCTCGATACCTTGCCCAGCGGCAAGTCGATCACGCCTTCCTCGGCGACCTCTCCGGCGAGCACCGCGAGATAGGTTTTCTCGACCGTCCCCGCCTCGAACGCCTGCTGGAACACGACGCGGGCCGACGCGTGGCGGGCGAACAGCAAACAACCCGACGTGTCCTGATCGAGCCGGTGCATCGCGACGGGTGGGCGCTTGAAGCCGCAGCGAAGCTCGTCGATCCGCCGTTCGATGCTGTCGCCCCCGGCGCGCGGCGCGTCGACCGGCAAACCGGCCGGCTTGTCGAGGACGATCGCTTCGCCGTCTATAAACAGGATGAGGTCCTCGAGCATGAGCGCGCCATGCGGCGGGGCGCGGCGGCTGGCAAGGTGAGCGCGACAAGAGAGTGGATCGGCTTTGTGTCCCCAATGCCACAAAGCGACGGGATTCCAGACTTTTAGGAGTTATTAACCTTTTGCCATCAGAGATTGAATGGTTAATGGTCGCTTCAACGACGTTAAGAGCGCGCAACGATTGCTGGTTAAGACGCTCTTGCGACGGGTTTGCACAGGGGACGGACGATGCGGATTTTGCTGATCGAGGACGAGGCGACGATCGCCAAGAGCATCGAACTGATGCTGGGGACCGAGGGCTTCAATGTCTACACCACCGATCTTGGCGAAGAGGGCCTCGATCTCGGCAAGCTGTATGATTACGACATCATCCTGCTCGACCTCAACCTGCCCGACATGCACGGTTATGACGTGCTCAAGAAATTGCGCACCGCCAAGGTCGGCACCCCGGTGCTGATCCTGTCGGGCCTCAACGAGATGGACTCGAAGGTCCGCGCGCTGGGCTTCGGCGCCGACGATTATGTCACCAAGCCATTTCACCGCGACGAGCTGGTCGCGCGCATCCACGCCATCGTCCGCCGTTCGAAGGGCCACAGCCAGTCGGTCATCCGCACCGGCAAGCTGGCGGTCAACCTCGACGCCAAGACGGTCGAAGTCGACGGCGCGCGGGTCCACCTGACCGGCAAGGAATATGCGATGCTCGAGCTGCTTTCGCTGCGCAAGGGCACGACGCTGACCAAGGAAATGTTCCTCAACCACCTTTATGGCGGGATGGACGAGCCCGAATTGAAGATCATCGACGTGTTCATCTGCAAGCTGCGCAAGAAATTGAGCCTGGCGTGCGGCGGCGACAATTATATCGAGACTGTGTGGGGTCGCGGCTATGTCCTGCGCGACGCCGAAGGGGTGGACCTGCCGGAAGCCGCGGTCGCCTGAACCGACGAACACTCGCGGGGGCGCCGACGATTTGGGTCGTGACGCCCGCGCGATATCCCGGCACAAGCCGCCCGCATGAACGATGCCGCCAGCCCGCATCGCGCGGTATCGCGCAAGTCGATGGTCATCGCCGCTTTCTCGACCATCGTCGAATGGTATGACTTCACCCTCTACCTCTATGTCGCGACGATCCTGTCGCGCGTGTTCTTCGGCGAAGGCGCGGCGTCGCTAATCACGACGCTCGGCGGGTTCGCGATCGCCTATCTGATGCGGCCGATCGGGGCGATCTTCTTCGGCCACGTCGGCGACCGCCACGGGCGACGGACAATGATGCTGCTGTCGATGGCGGTGATGACCGCCGCGATGCTCGCCACCGCGCTGCTTCCCACGCGGGCGCAAATCGGACCGGCGGCGGGGTGGCTCCTCCTGCTGTTTCGCTGTGTCATGGGGTTCTCGGTCGGCGGCGAATATACCGGCGTGGTCGCCTATCTGCTCGAAGGAGCGCCACCCGGTCGGCGCGGGCTGATCGCATCGCTCGCCGCGGCAGCAAGCGAAGTCGGCGCGCTGCTCGCGGTAGGGGTCTCGGCGCTGACCGTCAGCCTGATGAGCGAGGCGGCGCTGACCGGCTGGGGCTGGCGAATCCCGTTCTTCGTCGGCGCCGGGCTTGCCGGCAGCGTGTGGGTCGCCCGCTCGGCGATGGAGGAATCGCCCGAATTCGAACGGCAGAAAGCGCGCGGCACGGTGCCCGAAAGCCCGCTGCGCCACACCCTCGCCAACCACCGCATCGGCATCGCCCGCTCGTTCGCTATCTCGGCGCTCGGGTCGATCACTTATTATGTCGGCATCACGTACGTGCCGACCTTCCTCACCTCGGCGGGACGGCTGGGCGAGGGCGATTCGCTGTGGCTGTCGACCGCAGCGGCGGTCGTGGTGATCCTCGTCACCCCGCTGACCGGGCTGCTGTCCGACCGGGTCGGGCGCAAGCCGGTGCTGATCGCGATCGCGGCCCTTGGCGCGGCGCTGCCGATGGCGATGTTCCTGCTGATGGCGAGTGGATCGCCGCAACGCGCGCTGGTCGGGGCGATCGTCCTGGCGGGCGTCGCGGGGGCGTACAGCGCGGTCGGCGCGGTCGCCACCGCCGAGCAATTTCCCGGCGAGGGGCGGCTCAGCGGGCTCGCGTTCGGGGCGACCGCCGCCACCGCCGTGTTCGGCGGGCTGACCCCCTATCTCGCGCAATTGCTGATGGTGCGCACCGGCTCGCCACTCGTCCCCGGCGCGATGATCGCGATCGTCGCCGTGGCGGTCTTGCCGGTACTGTTCACGATGAGCGAGACGCGCCCTGTCAGGGTGCCCGCAGAAACTTAAGTCGCTTTCGGCAGCGCCGAGACGAACGTCGCGCGCTCGATGCTGATCGTCAGGCCCGTCTTGGTCGATGCCTCGGTCAGCTTGGCCCCCAATTGCTTGACCAGCGCCGCGACAATCGCAGTGCCGAGGCCACCGGGATTGGGCGGCGTGGGTTTGGCACGCATGCCGACCCCGTTGTCGGCGACACTGAGCTTCCAGTCTTCGCCATCCTGTTCGAAGCTGATCCGTACGCAGGCGTCGGCCCGGGCGACAGGAAAGGCGTATTTGATCGCGTTGATCAGCAACTCGGTGACGATCAGGCCGACGCTGACGGCGCTGCTCGACACCAGCGTACTGCCCTTTTCGACGGAGACGAAGATCTGGATCTTCTGATCGCCGACGATTGATTTGTTGATGCTTGTGGTGAGGTTGGTCAGATAAAGCTTGATGTCGACCAGCTCGGCTCCACCGGCCGGGTAGAGATGCTTCTGAACCTCGGCGATCGAGAGGACCCGGCTGTGCGCATCGTTCAGTTCCTGGCGCGTCTCTTCCGAACTCACCGCGCGCGACTTGAGCAGCAGGATGCTGGCGATGATCTGCAGGCTGTTGGCCACGCGATGGCGCATCTCGGCGAGCAGGATCTTGTGCTGCTCGAGCAGCACGTCGGTCCGGTTTTGCAGGGCCTGTTTTTCGTGTTCGATCCGGCGGCGGTCAGTGATGTCGTTGAACGACAGGAGGATCGTTGTCCCGAGCGTGCCCTCATAGTGGACGGTGCGGGCGCTGAGTTGCATCGTGCGCCGCCCGGAGTGCGCGACTTCGGTTTCTACCTCATACTTTTCCATCACCGACTGGTCGGGAATGATCGCGAACAGGAGTCGCCGCAGTTCGGCGATGTCCCATTCGCCCTTGCCGAGCTCGAACAGGCTGCGACCATGAACCGTCGCGGGGCTTTCTTCGAACACCGCGTAGAAGGAGCGCGTCGCGGCCAGCACGCAAAACTTCCCGTCGAGCACGAGGCACGGCTCGGGGATGGTATCAAGGATGGCCAGCGCCAGCGTCTGGCTAAAAGCAGGATCTAAATTCTGTTGCAATCAGGCCCCGTTAGGCGGGAGCGAAGGCGCTCTCAGCCGCTAGCAAGCCCCGGCAAGCCTGCGGCGCGGGCAGCTTATACAAATTAAGGTTCGAAGCATATCTTTTGTTGCTGCCATCTTTCGCTCCTCCCCAAGAAGCAATCGACGCCGCGTCAGGCGTCGATCAGCGTCCGCCGCCGTTCGGCAAAGACGGGCGCCTCCGGTCGATCCGACGATGATTCCACGGCGACCTCATCCATCCGCCGCCAGCCGTCGCGGCCAAGGCGCTCCAGCGGGCGGAAGCTCGCCTTGTAGGCCATCCGCTGCGACCCTTCGACCCAGTAGCCGAGATAGACATAGGCCAAGTTGGCGCGCGCGGCGCGGATGATGTGGTCGAGGATGATGAACGTGCCGAGCCCTTTGCGCGCGCCCGGACCGACATCGTAGAACGAGTAGATCATCGACAGGCCGTCGGACTGCTGGTCCGACAGGCAGGCGCCGACCAGCTTACCGGGCTTCCCGTCGACCGAAGGCTCGCGATATTCGACAATGTAGGTTCTGACCGGGGTCTGTTCGACCATGTCGGCGAAGTCGCTCTCGTCCATCTCGGCCATGCCGCCGCCGGGATGGCGCGCGGCGAGGTAGCGGCCGAGCAGCTCATATTGCTCCTCGGTGGACCACGGCTTGCACGCGGTGACCTCGAGGTCGGCGTAGCGGCGGATTATCTTGCGCTGGGTCGCGCTGGGGGTGAATTCGCCCGCGGCGACGCGGACCGAGACGCAGGCGTTGCAGTCGATGCAGCTCGGGCGATAGGCGACCGACTGGCTGCGGCGGAACCCGATTCGGCCGAGCGCTTCGTTGAGCTCGCCTGAATGGCGGCCGTTCAGTTCGGTGAACACCTTTCGCTCGACCTTGCCCGGCAGATACGGGCACGGCGAGGGGTTGGTCACGAAGAACTTAGGGAAGCGAAATGGGGCGCTCACCCGGACCGGCCTTCCTTGAATGGTTAGGAAACCCTTTATGCGACCGGTAAACGCGGTTGAAAAGAGTTGGTCCCGCGAAAAGAGGGTTAAACCGCGCACTGTGCCAGGATGACGCACCGGCGATCGAGTATTCCCTAGTCAAGCAGCGAGCGTTCGACCCGGAATTGCGCTTCGCCCAACGCTTCGATCACGCGGTCGACCGCGGCGGCGTCACGCGCTTCGCACTCGACCTCGATCAGCGTGTCCTTGGCCGGCAGGGTGGTGAAAATCCGCTGATGGTGAACCTCGATGATGTTGACCCGGTGCTGCAGGAAACATTCAGCGATGCGGACCAGCACGCCCGGCCGGTCGGGGGCGAGGATCGCGAGCCGCGCCACCCGGCCCGAGCGGACGAGCTCGCGGACCAGCACGTTGGCCAAAAGGTGCGTGTCGATATTGCCGCCGCACAGCACCGTCCCGACCTTGCGCCCGGCATAGCGCCCCGGTTCGGCGAGCATCGCCGCGAGGCCCGCCGCGCCGGCCCCCTCGACGACGGTCTTCTCTATCGCCACCAGCAGCGCGACGGCATGTTCGATATCGCGCTCGGCGACGAGCCGGATATCGTCGACCAGCGCGCCGATGATCTCGCGGGTCAGCACGCCGGGCTCCTTGACCGCGATGCCCTCGGCGATGGTGTCGCCGCCAATCGGCCAGTGGCCGCCCTCGACGACATTCTTCATCGACGGATAAAGCTCGGCCTCGATGCCGACGACCTCGATGCCGGGCTTGATCGCCTTGGCGGCGGTGGCCATGCCCGAGATCAGCCCGCCGCCGCCGATCGGCACCACGAGCAGGTCGAGGTCGGGCGCGTCGGCGAGCATCTCGAGCGCGATCGTCCCCTGCCCGGCGATCACCGCAGGGTCGTCGAACGCATGGACGAACACGAGGTCGCGCTCGAGCTCGAGCTCGCAGGCATAGGCATAGGCGTCGTCGAACATCGCACCGTGAAGAATGACGGTCGCGCCATGCCCTTCGGTCTGGGTGACCTTCATCATCGGAGTGGCCTCGGGCATGACGATCGTGACGGGGATGCCGAGGCGGTGACCATGGTAGGCCAGCGCCTGGGCATGATTACCGGCCGATGCGGTAACCACGCCTTTCGCGCGATGGTCGGGGCTTAGCTGGAGCAATTTGTTGAGCGCGCCGCGCTCCTTGTAAGCGGCGGTGAACTGGAGATTCTCGAATTTCAGCCAGACCTCGGCACCGATCATGTCGGACAGGCTGCGGCTGAGCAGTGTCGGGGTGCGCACCACCGCGCCTTCGATGCGGCGCGCGGCGGCGCGGATGTCGTCGAGGGTTGGGGCGGTGAGGTTCGTCATGGCGGCGCGGCGTAGCTCTTCCCCGCGCGTCAAACAATGCTACCACCCACGGCCATGAAAGCTTCACACCTCGCCGTCGCCCTCTCGCTTCTCTCGACCAGCGCGCTTGCCGACACGCTGATCGACAACGTCAAAGGGCTTCAGGTCGACCGCGCGGGACAGCTGCAGCATTTCACCGGGCTGGTCGTCGGCAGCGATGGCAAGGTCGTTCAGCTGCTTGGCCTTGGCGATGCGCGGCCCAAACGGGTCGACTTCCGCGTCGACGGCCAGGGCCGCGCGCTGCTGCCCGGGCTGATCGACGCGCATGGACATGTCGGCGAATATGGACTCGGCACCCTTCAGCTCGACTTGACCGGCACGCACTCGATCGCCGAGCTGCAGCAGCGGCTGGTGGCCTTCGCGGCGACCAATGCTGCGCCGCGCTGGATCGTCGGCAATCGCTGGAACCAGGAGGATTGGTCCGACAAGCGCTTCCCGACCAGCGCCGACCTCGACGCGATCGTGAAGGACCGTCCCGTCTGGCTCGTCCGGGTCGACGGCCATGCCGCGGTCGGCAACAGCGCCGCGCTGCGCGAAGCGGGGGTCACGCCCGCGACCAAGGCGCCGTCCGGTGGCCAGATCATCGACGGCCTGTTCGTCGACGCGGCGCGCGACCTGGTTGAGGCGAAGATCCCCGCCGCGCTGCCCAGCCAGCGCGACCAGGGGCTGGCCAATGCTCAGCGCCTGCTGCTCGGCTACGGCCTGACCGCCGTCGCCGACATGGGCACCAACGAGGCCGACTGGAACACGCTGCGCCGTGCGGGCGACGGTGGCCGGCTAAACGTGCGGGTGATGAGCTACGCTGCGGGGATCGACGCGCTGCTCAGCATCGCGGGATCGAAACCGACGCCGTGGCTCTATGGCGACCGCCTGCGCATGGCCGGGGTCAAGCTCTACGCCGATGGTGCGCTTGGCTCGCGCGGGGCGTGGCTCAAGGCGCCGTACAGCGACTCGCCGGGTTCGCGCGGGCTTCAGTTGATGGACGATGCCAAATTGAAGAACCTCGCCAGCCGCGCCGCGATGGATCATTTCCAGGTCGCGGTGCATGCCATCGGCGATGCCGCCAATGCGCAGGTCATCGGTGCGTATGAGGAACTGAGCCAGACCTATGGCACCGACCGCCGCTGGCGGATCGAACATGCCCAGATTCTCGATCCGGCCGACATCGGGCGGCTGGCGAAGGCCGGGATCATCGCCTCGATGCAGCCGACTCACCAGACCAGCGACCGGACGATGGCCGAAGCGCGGCTCGGGCCGCAGCGGCTGGCCGGTGCCTACGCCTGGCGCTCGATCGCCGCGACCGGCGCGCATTTGGCGTTCGGGTCGGACTTCCCGGTCGAATCGCCCAATCCGTTCCCGGGAATCGCCGCCGCGGTCAGCCGGCAGGATCCGCAGGGCCAGCCGCCGGGTGGCTGGCGGCCGGAGGAGCGGGTCACGCTGGCGCAGGCGCTGGCTGGCTTCACCCGCGAGGCGGCCTATGCGGGGATGGCCGACGACCGGTTGGGCTCGCTCGACCCGGGGCACTGGGCCGACTTCATCGTCGTCGACCGCGATATCGCGGCTTCACGCCCGACCGACATCGCCGCGACGAAAGTGCTCGAAACGTGGATCGCGGGCCGCAAGGTCTACGAACGCTCGGCTTCTTTGAGCCGCTGATTCACGCCAGCTTGCGCTGAACATCAGCGGCTAGCGTACCCGCGCTGCCCGCTCGATGAGCATGCCCTGCGTCAGGATCTGCGGCAGTTCCTCGGGCGCCTTGCCCGGCTCGTACCACAAGTAGAGCGGCACCCCGGCGCGGCCCTGCTTCTCGAGGAAGCGGGTGATCGCCGGGTCGCCGGCGGTCCAGTCGCCCGAAAAGACCCGCACTTCGGCCTTGCGGAAGGCGGCGCGAACCTCGTCGCGGTCGATCGCCGCGACCTCGTTGGCCTTGCACGTCAGGCACCAGTCGGCGGTGAAATAGACGAAGGCGGGATGGCTCGCGCTGGCCGAGGCGACCGCAGCCTCGCTCCACGCCGCCGAGCCCAGCGGTGGCTGCGCCGCTGACAGAGCGCGCGGCGGCACGAGCAATGCTCCCGCCAACGCAATTGCCGCAACGCCAGTCAGCGCAAGCCAGCCAAAGCCCTGGCGCTTGCCGAATACAACCAGCAGCAGCGTCAGAAGTCCGACCGCCACAAGCCCGACGAGCAGCCCCTGCATCCCCGCCTGGCGATAGAGCAGCCACAGGCAACCGACCGCCGTTGCCGCCATCGGGATGGCAAGGAAGCGCTGGAACCTGATCATCCACACGCCGGGCCTGGGCAGCCGGGTGCGCAACGCGGGGATGAAAGCGACCGCCACGAACGGCAGCGCAAGCCCGAGCCCGAGCACCGCGAATACCGCCACCGAGCCGAGTGCGGGCAGCAATAGAGCGGTGCCGAGCGCGGCGCCGAGGAACGGCCCGGCACAGGGCGTCGCGACGAACGCGGCGAGCGCGCCGGTGGCGATGCTTCCGCTCGGATTGGTCTCGCCGCCGATCACCGGCAGCCGCAACTGGCCGAGCAGGTTGAGCGTGATCGCGGCGGCGAGCAGCATCAGCAGCAGCGTCGTGCGCGGATCCTGCAACTGGAACGCCCAGCCCGCCGCGCTTCCCCCCGCGCGAATCGCCAGCAGCAATCCCCCGAGCGCGCCGGTGCCGAGGATTGCGCCAGCCGCATACCCCAGTGCTTCGCGCCGTGCCTGCCGTTCGTCGCCACCCGAGCGCGCGAGATGCAGCGCCTTGATCGCGAGGATCGGGAATACGCACGGCATCAGGTTGAGCAGCATCCCGCCGACCAGCGCGCCGAGCAGCGCCAGCAACACGGCGCGCATGCCGACCTCGCCCACCGTCTGGCCGCCGCTCGGCACCGCGCCTGGCACCGCTTCGAACGACAGGCCGCGCCCGTCGCCCAGCGCGAGCACGCCGGTCAGACGCGGCGGCGCGCCACGCTTGCGCTTGAGGTCGGCGATCAGCCAGTCACCCTGGCGACGAAAGCTCTGCGGCGCGGCGAGATCGATCGGGCCGTTTTCGCCCGGGAAGACATAGGGCTCGCCGACCGTCACCGATGCCGGGAGGGGCAGCGCGAGATGAAGCGTCCCAGCGTCCAACGCGAACCGCCCGGTGGTGGCGAGCGGTCGCGGCAGCGCACGGCGCCACTCGTCGAACCGGTCACGCAAGACCGGCGCGCCATCGCCGACCGGCAGGTCGAGCGCGATCGTCCCGTGCTCGGGAACACACACTTCCTCGGTACAGGCGAGCCACTGCGCCTTGGCGCGGATCGGGAGGATCCCGCTCGCCCCCGCCGGCACCGTCAGCCGGACCAGCAGCGCATAGTCTTTCTCGTAGACGTAATTGACGATCCCCGAGAGAAGCAGCCTGGTCGGCACCGGATAGCGCAACGCCGCCGCCGTCACGCCGGGCGGAAGCTGCCAGTCGACACGCATCGCGAGACCGGCCTCGCCCGGGTTCTGCCAATAGCCGTGCCAGCCGGGCGTCGTGTGCATGACGATGGCGAGATCGAGCGGCTGGCCGGGCCGGGCGCTGCCCTCGGCGACCAGTTCCGGCTGGATCGCGTTGCCGCCGCCCGCCAGCCCACCGGCCGCGGCCGGAGCGTGGAGCATCAACACAATCAGGGAGAAGAGGAGGCGAAACAGCATTATTTTCCGCGCTACCCGCCTTCCCGGGCGGCGTCGAGCGCCCTCAATTCGTCGCACCGCACCAAATGACGATTGCGTGACGCGACACACCCCTATAATGCCGCGCGTTGGCCTGACCGATTTTTACGGCAGGCCGAGCCTCTGTCGGGGAACCTCCGGCACCGAACAAGGAATGGAACGATCATGAAGAAAATTGCCCTGACCGCTCTGGTCCTCGCGCTCGGCCTCGCCGCGTGCGAGAAGAAGACCGCAACCACGGTCGACAACAACACCGTCACCACCGAGAACACGGTTGCGGTCGACACCAATGCGGCGATGAATGCGGGCGCCAGCGCAGACAACGCGCTCGACGCCGCCGGCAACGCCACTGCCAATGCGGCTGCGGACGCCGCCAAAGCCACGGCGAACGGCATGAACGCGACGGCCAACGCCGTGGCGAACACCGCCAAGTAATTTCGCTCCTCCGGGAGTGAGATCGGGAAGGGCCGCCGGGGCAACCTGGCGGCCCTTTTTCGTTGTGCTCGGGGCTGGTCGAAGGCCGCGAATGTTCCCAATGTTCGCGGTGACGTGGGGTTTAACGCGGTCGCAGTTTGCGTCCGATTTGGTTTATTTTTAGGAAGCAAAAAGAGCCGATTTGGGCATAGCACGAAGGGTGTGCTGTAGGACAGGGTTTTCGGTGGTGGCAGCCGCTTTTGTTGGCAAGCTGCCCATCTGTTTCAACTTCCAGCTATTTTGGAAGCGGACGCGGACGCAAGCCTGGATTAGCCCTGAGCCATCCTGTGCAAATCGGCCGCCGTCAGGCGAGTTCCGCCGATTGCCCAGTTTCCTTCCTCGATTTCGTGGACCCGCACCCAGGTCACACCGCGCATAGCCTCGCCCTCGACCGAGATCATCGCGTCAGTGACTTTTTCGATAAGCTGGCCCTTTTGCTCAGGCGTAAAGACATTTTTGATGACCTGAATATCAACGAGAGGCATGATCAATTCCTTGGCTGAATTGGCACCCTTTACCGTGCCGTCCCGCTTTCATCCGCTCCTCGACTGCCGGCGACTAGTTCTCCGTTTGAAGCGCCTCCAGTATATTTTCTGTAGTTGACGAGGCTATGCAGGGGGAGGAGCCTGTCGACATGACAGAAAGAAGCTATGGCCAGTTCTGCCCCGTTGCGATGGCATCGGAGATACTCGCGTCGCGATGGACCTTAGTCCTGCTCGGAGAAATGCTTTCCGGGTCGACTCGCTTCAACGAAATACTGCGAGGCGTCCCGCGAATGTCTCCCGCCCTTCTGTCGAAACGCCTTAAAGACCTACAGAGAAATGGGGTCGTCCGGCGGGCCGACACGGGTCACGGCAAGGAATATCGGCTGACGGACGCCGGCCATGACCTCGCGCCGGTAATCCGGGCCCTTGGCGAATGGTCAATGCGTTGGGTCGATCATCAATGCACCCTTGGAAACCTCGATGCCCAACTTTTGATGTGGAACATGCGGCGAAAGATAAATCCGGATCCGCTCCCGCCGCGCCGTATTGTGGTCGAGTTCATCTACCCCGAACTAACGAAGGACAAACGGCACTATTGGCTGATCGTGTCCCCATCCACCGGCGCAGAGCTATGTTCCATCGACCCCGGCTTTGATGTCGATCTGTACGTAACGGCGGACCTCAAGGCCATGACGTCGGCGTGGATGGGGATGTCGAAAATGGTCGATGAGATCGCGGCGGGGCGCATTACGCTGACCGGCGATCCCGACCTCGTCCGAACGCTTGGAGGATGGATGAAGCTGAGCAGCTTCGCCCCCAGCTAGCTTGTTCATATTCAGGCGATGCCCCAGCCGCGATGCACGTCGTCCGGCCCGGCCCAGTCGTTCATAAATTGACATAAGCGGCCGACGAACGACTGCTCTTCAGGATTGCCGGAATTGATCGCGAATGGCAGATTTCGGGTCGTCAGCAATTATTCGCTTGCGGCCATCCCGAACAAGAAAAGGGCCGGCGGGAGTGATCCCGGCCGGCCCTTTCTTTTCGCTTCTGACGGGCAGCGGCAAAGCCGCTGCTGGACGTCGAACGGGTTCGATCAGCCTTAGGGACTGAGCGCCCCGCCGGCCGAACCGATTCGCTTAGAAATCCATTCCGCCCATGCCGCCCATTCCGCCGCCGCCCATCGGCATCGCCGGCTTGTCCTCGGCAAGTTCGCTCACGGCCGCTTCGGTCGTGATCAGCAGGCCGGCGACCGAGGCCGCGTCCTGCAACGCGATGCGGACGACCTTGGTCGGGTCGACCACGCCGGCTTCGACGAGGTTCTCGTAGACGTCGGTCGCGGCGTTGAAGCCCCGGGTTTCGTCATTCTCGCGGAGCAAATTGCCGGCGACGACGGCGCCGTCGAAGCCCGCATTCTGTGCGATCTGGCGCAGCGGGGTCTGCAGCGCCTTGCGAATGATGTCGATGCCGCGGGTCTGGTCGTCGTTGACGCCCTTCATGCCCTCGAGCGCCTTGGTGGCGTAGAGGAGCGCGGTACCGCCGCCCGGGACGATGCCTTCCTCGACCGCGGCGCGGGTCGCGTGGAGGGCGTCGTCGACGCGATCCTTGCGCTCCTTGACCTCGACCTCGGTCGAACCGCCGACCTTGATCACGGCAACGCCGCCGGCGAGCTTCGCCAGACGTTCTTGCAGCTTCTCACGGTCATAGTCCGACGTCGTGTTCTCGATCTGCGAACGGATCGCTTCGGTGCGCGCCTTGATCGTCTCGTGGGAGCCGGCACCATCGACGATGAGCGTGTTGTCCTTGTCGATCGTGACGCGCTTGGCAGTGCCGAGCATCGCGACGGTGACGTTCTCGAGCTTGATGCCGAGATCTTCGGAGATCATCTCGCCAGCAGTCAGGATGGAGATGTCCTCGAGCATCGCCTTGCGACGATCGCCAAAGCCCGGTGCCTTGACCGCGGCGACCTTGAGGCCACCACGCAGCTTGTTGACGACCAGCGTGGCCAGGGCCTCGCCCTCGATGTCCTCGGCGATGATCAACAGCGGACGGCCCGATTGGACGACCGCTTCCAAAATCGGCAGAATCGCCTGCAGGTTCGACAGCTTCTTCTCATGGATGAGGATGTACGGATCGGTCAGCTCGACCGACATCTTCTCGGCATTGGTGATGAAGTAGGGCGACAGATAGCCACGGTCGAACTGCATGCCTTCGACGACGTCGAGTTCGAACTCGAGCCCCTTGGCTTCCTCGACGGTGATAACGCCTTCCTTGCCGACCTTTTCCATCGCTTCGGCGATCTTCTCGCCGACGACGGTGTCGCCGTTGGCCGAGATGATCCCGACCTGGGCGATTTC
>NZ_JANYGG010000071.1 GCF_025362505.1 Sphingomonas sp.
GACGACTTAGATCGTCGCGTTGGCAACCGCCGTGCGGCGCTCGTCGGCCTTGCGCAGCACGTCGTACGAAGCCTGAATTTGCTGGAAGCGAGTGGCGGCTTCGTCGTCGTTCTTGTTGACGTCGGGATGATTTTCCTTGGCCAAGCGGCGATAGGCGGCCTTGACCGCCGTTGCATCGACATCGGGCGGGAGATCGAGAACATCCAGTGCGCGCATCTCGTCGCGGCTCCGCGAACCGTCACCGGGGCCGGCCCACTGATAATGTGCCGAGCTGCGATAGGACGGGCCCTCTTCCGCCTCGGCGGCTTGCCGCGCGGCCTCTTCCTCGCTGAGCCCGGCGAAATAGTTCCAGTTCTTGTTATATTCGGCGGCGTGGGACTCGCAGAAATACCAGCGGTCGGGCCGGTTGGGGGCTTTGGGCGCGGGACGGTCGCCGGCTTCGTTGCAGCCCTGGCGGTCGCACAGCCGGATTCGAACCGCAGCGGTGCTTTTTGCGCCGTAGCTGCTCCAGCGGGGGAAGCCCCAATTATCGGATCGTGTCGCCTTGGCCATATCTATCCAACCTAGTGAGCCCGGCGAAGCTCCGCCAGTGAACATGATAATTTGCCAGGCGGCCTGTAAGCCGGGTTCTGTCCATTCCCGCCTGCGCGCGAACTGGGCGACCATTCCTCTAGGCGACGGATTGCCCCGCCGCTCAAGCGACCAACCCGGGTGACGAGCCGGAACCGGCTCATGTGCCACCCCTATTCGGTCTTGCACCCGGTGGGGTTTGCCGTGCCGGCCGCGTTGCCGAAGCCGCGGTGCGCTCTTGCCGCACCGTTTCGACCTTACCAGCCCGAAGACCGGCGGTATGTTTTCTGTGGCACTTTCCCTGAACCTTCCGGAGAAGATCCGCCGGGCGTTACCCGGCACCGTTGTTCCGTGGAGCCCGGACTTTCCTCGCCTCCCGTGAGGGAGCCGCGGTCGCCCGGCCGCCTGGCACGGCAGATATGCGCTACTGCGGCCTTGGCAGCAAGAGCGAGAGCAATTTCGCCCGGCATTCGCCGTCGATGATGCCGTCGATCTGGTCGGAGCGGAAGCGGCGCTGGAAGGCAATCACCGCCTTCTTCTGCTCGGTGACGTCATAGCCGAACCGCTCAAGCGCGAGGATGAAGCCGGCGTCGGTCCAGAACGGGTCCATCAAGTTGCGCGTCGGGCTCGGCAAGGCGAGGCGGCGGCGGGCGAGCGCTTCCCACGGGAACAACTCGCCGGGGTCGGTCTTGCGTGCCGGGGCGATGTCCGAATGGCCGACGACATTGCCGCGGCCAACGCCATGACGGTCCTTGATCGCCGAGAGCAAAGGGATCAGCGCGGCGACCTGCTCGTCCGGAAAGGGGCGATAACCGAATTCATGGCCAGGGTTGACGATCTCGATCCCCACGCTGGCCGAGTTGACGTCGGTGACCCCGCGCCATGAGCTCGCCCCGGCGTGCCACGCGCGCTTTTCCTCAGCTACCATGCGGATGACCTGGCCGTCCTCGGCGATAAGGTAGTGGCAGGAGACCTTGGCTTCGGGCGAGGTCAGGCGCTGGATCGCGGAGGCGGCGTCGGGCATGCCGGTGTAGTGCAGAACGATCATCGACACCGGCAGCGAACGCTCGTCGAAATTCGGCGAAGGCGTGTCGATCATCTCCATCCGCTTGGCTTGGCGCTCGGTCGCGCCGCCGGTCAACCCCCGCTGGTGGCAGTCCGCAGCGCCGGCAACACTGGCGGGACGGCGACGCTGGCGAGCTTGTAGAGCCCGCGCCGCTCGGTATCGGCGGTCAGGCGCTCGGTCTGGCCGATGACGGTCTCGCCGGCGCCGAGCATGAGCCAAGCGTCGGGCGCCATCGCCGACGACAGCCGGTCAAACGCCAACGCGCGTTTCTCGGCACACAGGTAGAGCAGGACGTTGCGGCACAGGATGATGTCGAACTGGCCCGGCACCGGCGGGGTGTCGAGGACGTTGTGGACCTGGAAGCGGACCTGTCGACGGAGCGCGGCGGCGGTGCGCCAGCCATCGTCGCATTCCTCGAACCAGCGCAGCATTTCCTGCACGCCGAGGCCGCGCTGCACTTCGAACTGGGTATAGACACCTCGGCGGGCACGCTCGATCACCGAAGTCGAAACGTCGGTGGCGAGGATGTCGATCGTCCAGCCACGCCATTTTTCGGGATCGTTGGCGAACAACATCGCCAGCGAATAGGCTTCCTGACCGGTCGAGCAGCCCGCCGACCAGATGCGGATGCGGCGGCTTGCCTTGCGGTGCTCGGCGAGCATCGGCAGCGCCTCGTTGGCAAGAAGCTCGAACGGGTTTCGGTCGCGAAAGAAATAGGTTTCGTTGTTGAGCAGCGCTTCAACCACCGCCGCTGTCAGCGCGGGATCGCGGCCCATGACGAGCGTCGTGATGAGTTCGTCGAGCGTGGCGATGCGGCGTTCGCGCAGAATGGAGGAAAGCGCGGTTTCAATGCGCCAGCGGCGGCTGCGGGTAAGTTGCTGGCCGGTACGGGCTTCGAGGAGTCCAGCGAGGATGCGGCTGGAACTATCACTGACCTCCACGCCTATTTCTCGCTGCAACGCGAGGACACCCGGCGGGCGAGCTTGTCCGGCGGCAGGATGGCGGCAGCAAGGCCGGCATCGGCAATCGCGCGCGGCATCCCCCACACCGCCGAGCTGGCCTCGTCCTGCGCAAGCACCGCGCCACCGCAGGCGACCAGCTTGGCCGCGCCCTCGACCCCGTCCCGGCCCATTCCGGTGAGGACGACGCCGAGCCCCTTGCGCCCGAGCAAAGCACCGACCGAGGCGAGCATCGGGTCGACCGATGGCAGGCATCCGCTCGAAACCGCATGTCTCACCAGCTTGACGACAAGCCCGTCGAAGCCTGCAGCGATCGTCAGGTGCGCGTCGCCGGGCGCGATGAACAATGTGTCGGGGACGAGGGCCATGCCATCCTCGGCAACGACCGCGGGACGATTGGCGGCGACGCCGAGCTGGCGAGCGAAGACCGTCATGAACGCGGCGGGCAAATGCTGGGTGACGAGGATCGGCACGCGGATGCGGGGCGGCAGGGCGGCGAAGAAATTGCCGAGCGCGTGGATCCCGCCAGTGGACGCACCGAGCGCGAGCAGCTCGATCGGCTCGGATGCCATCGCGCGCAACGCCGGACCGGACGCCTGCGAGCGGGCGATCAGCGCCGCCGTTTCGCGGGACGGCCTATCGGCCCGGCCGAGCGCCCTCAGCCGAGCAACGAGAATCTCGGAAAAGCGTCCGTTGAACCGGCCGGTGCCGGGCTTGGGCAGCGTGTCGGCGGCCCCGAGCGCGAGCGCCGCGACGGTCTCTTCGGCACCCTCCTCGGCGAAGGAAGACACGATCATGATCTGCGCGCCACGCGCCGCTTCGATGATGCGGGGAATGGATTTCAGCCCGCCGGCGCCGGGCATCTCGAGATCGAGCAGGACGATGTCGACCACGACATGGGCAAGCGCTTCGATCGCCGATTCGGCGCTGCCCGCGACGGCAGCGATTTCGAACTCGCCATCTGCTTCGATCATACGCGACAGGACCGCTCGCGCGACCATCGAATCATCGACGATCATCAGGCGGATAGGTCGCGACACAAGGGAGGAACGGCCTCCTGCGGGCGAAGAGGCAAACGCCTGCTTCACGGAATCAGGCGACACCGACGAGCTGGAGCTTGATGTGGAGAGTTTCGCGGTCGAACGGCTTCATGACATATTCGTCGGCGCCCGCCTCGAGCGCGGCGCGGATGTGCGCCATGTCGTTCTCGGTGGTGCAGAAGACGACCTTGGGCTGGTCACCATGTCCGCGCTGTCGGAGCAGCTTGAGAAAATCCATCCCGCTCATGACCGGCATGTTCCAGTCGAGCAGGACAACGTCAGGCATCGACTCCTCACAGCGGGTGAGCGCCTCACGGCCGTCGCCGGCCTCCTCAACGACGAAATCGAGCGTTTCAAGGATGTGTCGGGCGACCTTGCGGATCACCTTCGAGTCATCGACGATCAAACAGGTCTTCATGGACACTCTTTCCTGATCCGGTCGGTCAGTGTTTAAACGGCAAGGGTAACGAAGAACTTAAGCCGCCGCGCTGAATGGAGTTGTGATCGCGGCGCGATGATCGGGCCCGCCGACGATCGCGGCGACGTCGACCAGCAGCAACAGGCCGACCTCGGTCTCGACCATGCCGAGCGCGACCCGCTCCCAGCCTGGTCCCATCGCGGCGCGGACCGGCGACGGCGTGCCGTGCGCCTCGATGACGTCCTCGACGCGATCAACGAGCAAGGCATAATGATGACCGTCGAGCTCGGCGACGACAGCTTCCTGGGCACCCGGATTGCGTTCGGTCGAGCCAAGGTCGAGCGAGCACCGGCAATCGATCACCGTCAGCACCCGGCTGCGCAACGCCGATAGGCCGGCGATATGAGCAGCGGCGCGTGGCACCGGGATCAGCGTGTCGAGTTCGACGACGCCTTCGATCGTCGAGGCCGACAGGGCGACGCGGCTTCCGGCGATGCTGACGATGAGGAGAAGTTCGTTCATTTCACGCGCCCTGCCCCGGCTGTCTTCAGTGCTCGCATCAGGCCCTCGCGGTCGTAGCGGTAGATGCTGTCGGTCGGCTCAGCCGCTTCGAGCTCGCTGCGCAACCAGATGGTACGGCTGGTGTCGGTCGCGGCGGCACGGCCCTCGAAGGAGATGGTGAGATCGGCGACGACGTCGGCCTTTTCGTCGACCACGGTGTAGCCGGCGGCCTCGACGATCGGACGAAGGAAGTTCTGGATCCACGGATCGTCGGCGGCGAGACGGCACACGGCGGGCGCGGTGGGGCGGCTCGCGGGAACGTGGTGGGTGAACAGCCAGTGCGCGTCGAGCAGTTCGGCGGGTTCGCCGCCGATCAGCGCGACGCCGCTCACCGCACCGGGAGTCGCGGCGGGGATGATGTCGACGACCAGCCCGGTCAGGTCGATAACCTCGGCCACGGCATAGCCAACCTCGTTCTGACCGTCGTTGAGGCGGAGCACACGAATATTGCCCTCGAGCTTCGTGCCAGATGGAACTCCAGCGAGCGGGAGGATGTGTTCGCCGAGCTGAACGCGGAGCTGGCCGGCGGCGAAGCGGATCGCGTCGGCGGGTACGTCCTCGATCCGATCGACAAGCCCGAGGCCGAGAGCCCGGCGCGACCCATCGAGCGCACGGAACAGGAGAACGGGAAGTTCGCGCACTTCAGCTTGCGGAGCCGATTCGGCCACTCGCGTAGCCCGGTCCTGGGCTTCAAGGCGGATCCCACCCTGCTCGGCAAGCCCGGCAGGGTCAATCAGCAAGATCGGGCTGCCATCGTCCGCCAGGGTCGTCCCGGCGTAGAGGCCGGTTGCCATGACCGCGGGCGCGGCGGGTTTGACGACCAGTTCCTCATGATCGTGGATATGGTCGACGGCGAGCGCGTAGACGTCGCCGCCGGCGGGGCGAATGACGACGAGGGTTCGCTGTTCGTCGGGGACATTGCTGGTCAGGCCGAGAACTTCGGCGAGGGCGATTTCGGGCACGCGGCGACCGCGAATGGTCGCAACCCCCGCTTCGCCGAGCCGGTCGAGCGTGACCGAACTGCCGTTGGCGCGGACAATTTCCTCGATCGCGCTGCGCGGGATCGCGAAATGCTGGGCGCCGATCGATACGGTCAGCGCGGGAATAATCGTCAACGTCAGCGGCACCCGCAGTGTCATACGAGTGCCTTGGCCAAGCGTACTGTCGAGCTCGACGGTGCCGCCGATGCGTTCGATGTTGGAGCGGACCACGTCCATGCCGACACCGCGACCGGAAATCGACGTTACTTCGGTGGCAGTCGACAGGCCGGCCTCGAAGATCAGCGCAAGCTGGTCTCGCGGCGACATGGCGTCAGCGTCGGTCTTGGTCAGGGCGCCATCCCCGATCGCCTTCGCGACGAGCCGCGCACAGTCGATCCCGCGCCCGTCATCGACGATGTCGATCAGGATCTGGTTGCCCGACTGGCGCGCCGACACCGAAAGCAGCCCGATCTCGCGCTTGCCGTCCTTGAGCCGTTGCGCTGGCAATTCGATGCCATGATCGACGGCGTTGCGAATGATGTGCGTAAGCGGATCGCGGATCATCTCGATCATTTCGCGATCGAGCTCGACGTCGCCGCCGCTGATGTCGATCAGCACCTGCTTGCCAAGTTCTGCGGACAGGTCGCGAACCATGCGGGGGAGCGCGACGAACAGGTTTTCGACGCGCTGCATCCGGGTCCGCGTGATCGCCTCGCGCATTTCGGCGATAATGCCCGACAAGCGTTCGAATGCGCCGTCGACCGTCACGTCACCAGACGATTCGCGCAGGCGACGGGCGAGTTCGTTGCGGGCGAGGACCATGTCCGACACACCGCTCATCACCCGGTCGAGCAGTTCGACCGAGAGGCGAATGGTCCGCGGGGCGATGGACGTCTTGATGTCGCCGGTCAGCGGTACCGCCGGCGCGGTGGCGCCCGGCGCGAGTGCGGCGATCAGCGCCCGATCCTCGCCCGGGGGCAGCGCTTCGCCCGCTTCGATGATCGTGATCATGTCGCCGATGCGATCGATAATCGCGAGAACCGCGCTGACCAGCGCGCCATCGGGGGCACGGTGACCGGCGCGGACGTCGGCCAGCGCATCCTCGGCGGCGTGGCTCAGCGCCTCGAGCCGCGGGAAATCGAAGAAACCGCAATTGCCTTTGACGGTGTGGACGAAGCGGAAGATCGAATCGAGCCGAGCGCGGTCGTCGGGCCGGACTTCCCAGGCAACGATTTCGCCGCCAAGCGCCTCGAGCATTTCGCGGCATTCCGCGGTGAAATCAGTAATGAGATCGTCCATCGGCCGCGCTGCCCACCTGTTCTTCCGACAGGCTTATGGAGCGCAGTTGTTAATGCCGCGTTAGCCGTGCCTCAGTGGGCGTTCGGCAGCGTCGCACCGATCAGCAGGACGGGATCTGCCGGGTCGCTGATGCGGATCGTCCCGCCAGCGTCGGCGGCGAGCCGATGGGCGAGCCACGCACCGGCTGCGCGCGGCTCGATCTGGTCGCTCGCGCCGGGACCGAGCGCCGCGCGCAGCGACGGGTCGAGCAGGATCCGTGGCCCTTCGGCGCGAATCACGATCTCGAGCTGGCTGGCACCCTGTTCGGCGCCGATGTCGAGCGTTCCGCCGCGAACCAGCGCGTCGCCGGCGAGCATGGCGAGGTTGAGAAGCAACTTGACCGCGCTCTTGGGGAGGCGGTCGTCGGCGACCATCCAGCCCAGTTCGATGCGTTTTTCGGCGCCGTAAAGGCCCTCGATCGCGTTCCTTGCCTCGCGCGTGTCGATCGCCTCGCCGAAGCCGCCCGCCGCGCCGAACGCCAGGCGAAAGAATTTCAACTTATTGGCGCTTGCCCGGGCGCTTTCGGCGAGCAGTTCCATGCAGCGTTCGCGCATCTCGGGGTCGGTCTCGTCGGCGAGTAGCTCGACGCCATTGTTGAGCGCGCCGACCGGCGACAGCAGGTCGTGGCACAGGCGGGAGCAGAGCAGGCTGGCGAGTTCGACGGCGTCCATTGGCGCTGCAATGCTTTACGCAAGGCGGAGGCGCAACCCATGAGTGGCGTAATCCGTGAGTATTGAAACCGGCTGGCGCCCGTCCCAAGTTAGCGGTCCATGGCCGGGGGGCATCATAACGTCGCAATTGCGCTCGACGCCGGACACCAGGGGTGGCGGCTCGACCGCGCTTTGGCCGAAGCGGTGCCGACGATGTCGCGCGAGCGGCTGAAGGTGTTGGTCAAGAGCGGTGCGCTGTCGGGGGATGCGGGGCTGGTGCGCGACCCCGCGATCAAGGTGAAGGGCGACGAGCGCTTCACGCTGACTGTCCCCGATCCGACGCCGGCGCATAATCAGGCGCAGGATATCCCGCTGCGGATCGTGTTCGAAGACGAACATCTGCTCGTGGTCGACAAGCCCGCCGGGCTGGTCGTTCACCCTGCGGCGGGAAATTTCGACGGGACTTTGGTCAACGCGCTGCTCCACCATTGCGGCGCGAGCCTGTCGGGGATCGGCGGGGTCGCCCGACCGGGCATCGTCCACCGCATCGACAAGGATACATCGGGGTTGCTGGTGGTCGCCAAGACCGACGTCGCCCATGAAGGCCTGGCGCGCCAGTTCGCCGACCATTCGATCGAGCGGCGCTATCTGGCGATCGTCAACGGATTGCCGAAGATGGAGGAAGGGACGATCGACGCGCCCCTCGCCCGCTCCTCCATCAACCGCAAGAAGATCGCGATCGTGGAGGCGGGGCGCGGCAAGCGGGCGGTGACCCATTGGCGGCGGCTGACCCCGTTGCGCGATGCGGCGCTGGTCGAATGCCGGCTCGAGACCGGACGGACACACCAGATCCGCGTGCACATGGCGTCAATTTCTCACCCGTTGCTCGGCGACCCGGTTTACGGCGGCAACGCTCGGACGCATCGTGCGTTGTTGCGGGAACTCGGCTTCGAACGGCAGGCGCTTCATGCAGCGAGAATCGGGTTCGTTCACCCCGTGACGAAAGCCCGTCTGTCGTTCGACAGCGTCCTTCCGTCGGATATGCAGCATCTGTTCAGCGCGCTTGGCGTATAAGTTACTATAAGATCCGGGGTGGACGCGACCCCCCGGCCAGGGAGTAAATGATGGCTCAGTCCAAAGTCCTGTCGATACCCGCCTCTGGTGGCGAAGCCGGACTCAACCGTTACCTCAGCGAAATCAAGAAGTTCCCGATACTCGCCCCCGAGGAGGAGTTCATGCTCGCCAAGCGGTGGAGCGAGCATGGCGACACTGACGCGGCGGCCAAGCTCGTCAATTCGCACCTCCGACTCGTCGCCAAGATCGCGATGGGATATCGCGGCTATGGCCTGCCCGTTTCAGAGCTGATTTCCGAAGGGAACATCGGCCTGATGCAGGGCGTCAAGAAGTTCGAGCCCGATCGCGGGTTCCGCCTCGCGACCTATGCGATGTGGTGGATCCGCGCCTCGATCCAGGAATTCATCCTGCGCTCGTGGAGCCTGGTGAAGATTGGCACCACCGCAGCGCAGAAGAAATTATTCTTCAACCTGCGGCGGATGAAGAACCAGATCGAGGCGTTCGAGGAAGGCGATCTCAAGCCGGCCGACGTCACCAAGATCGCGACCGACCTGGGCGTGACCGAGGCCGAGGTCATCTCGATGAACCGCCGCATGGGAATGGGCGGCGACACCAGCCTCAATGCGCCCTTGCGCGGCGACGAAGGCGGCGAGAGCCAGTGGCAGGATTTTCTCGTCAGCACGGACCCGCTGCAGGACGAGATCCTGGCCGACAGCGAAGAACGCCAGGTACGCCACGACCTGCTGGTGCAGGCGCTGGAAGGGCTCAACGAGCGCGAGAAGACGATCCTGACCGAGCGGCGGCTGGTCGACGAGCCCAAGACGCTCGAGGATCTGAGCAAGGTGTTCGGGGTCAGCCGCGAGCGCATCCGCCAGATCGAGGTGCGTGCGTTCGAGAAGCTGCAGGCGGGGCTGATCCGCCTCGCCACCGACCAGCGGCTGCTGCCCGTGGCGGCCTAGCCGGCCGGCGGGTCTTCGCCCCGAAACAACACGGGGTCCGGCGCCTCGGCGGGCAAGTCGGCGCGATGTCCACGATGCGCGCTGCCCGCGACTGACCCCTCTTGCCAAGCGCCCGCGACGGGCCGACGCTACTCTCCTTCGGAGCGCGCAGTGGCCGCTTCAGCGACTCGCGCGCCCGCCAAAACGGACGAGAGGAGAGTCGCATGCCCAATGATTCGGAAAGAGCAACTAACGGCACTCGAGTCATCGCCCTGGTCGGACCGGCCGGGGCGGGCAAGACCAGCCTGGCCGAAGCCCTGCTGTTCGCCGCCGGGACGATCGACCGGCAGGGCGGACCCGGCGCGACGGTCGGCGACGCCAGCCCCGAGGCGCGCAGCCGGGGCGGATCGACCGAAGTGAATCTGATGCGATTCGACTATCTGGGCCAATCGTTCGGGGTAGTCGACGCGCCGGGATCGGTCGGCTTTGCGGCCGATGGCGCGCGCGCGGTAGCGGTCGCGGACCTCGCCATCGTCGTCGTCGATCCCGACCCGGCGCGCGCCGCGCTCGCCGCACCTGCGCTACGGATGCTCGACGAGCAGGGCATTCCGCACTTCCTGTTCGTCAACCGCATCGACCAGGCGCGCGGCCGCATCCGCGACCTGCTCACGGCGCTGCAGTCGATGAGCGTGTCTCCGCTGATCGCACGGCAGATTCCGATTCGCGAAAATGACAGGGTCACGGGCTTCGTCGATCTCGCGCTCGAACGGGCGTTTCATTACGAGCCGGGCAAGCCATCGCGGCGAATCGAAATCCCGGAAGAGGTCGCGGCACGGGAAGCAGAGGCGCGCGGGCACATGCTCGAGCAGCTCGCCGACCACGACGATGCCCTGCTCGAGCAATTGCTTTTGGATGAGACCCCCGAGCCGGCGACGATCTTCGCCGATCTTGCGCGCGAAACCGGCGACAACCTTGGCGTGTCGGTGCTGTTCGGCTCGGCGACAAGCGGCTGGGGAATTCGACGCCTGCTCAAGGCACTGCGCCACGAGACGCCATCGCCCGACCAGACCGGGCGACGGCTCGACGTCGTGGCGCCGTCGCTATTCGCGTTCAAGGTCAGCCACGGCGGCGCAATCGGGCGACTGGTGTTCGCCCGCGCGCTTGGCCGCGATATCGGCGAGGGAGCCGAGTTGAACGCGTCGTCGGGGGGTCGCGCCCGGCTTGGCGCGCTGTTCCAGGTCCAGGGCGACAAGCCCACCAAGACCAGCCAGGCGCGGCTTGGCGACCTCGTTGCGATCGCCAAGGTCGACGGGGTCCGCGCGGGCGACTGGCTGTCGACCGGACCACTGCCGCCGCCACTCGCGCTCGACCCCCCGCTGCGAAACTGCGCGCTGGCGATCGAGCCCGCCGACCGCAAGGATGACGTTCGCCTGTCGACCGCGCTGGCCCGGCTGATCGAGGAAGATAGCGCGCTGACGCTCGAGCAGGACGACCATGAAATGCGCCTGCGCGGGGTCAATGACGAGCATCTCAAGACCGTGCTTGCGCGGCTAATGCGGCGCTATGGCGTCGAGGTGAAGAGCCGGGCGCCGCACATCCCCTACCGTGAATCGATCCGCCGCCACGTCACCCAGCGCGGTCGGCACAAGAAGCAGTCGGGCGGGCACGGCCAGTTCGGCGACGTGGTCATCGAAATCGCACCGGTCGCGCGTGGCGAGGGCTTTCGCTTCACCGAGGAGATCAGTGGCGGCGCGGTGCCGAAACAGTGGATCCCCGCGGTCGAGCAAGGGGTGCGCGAGGCGTTGGCGAAGGGGCCGATGGGCTTCCCGGTGGTCGATGTCGCGGTGACCCTCCTCGACGGCAGCTATCACAGCGTCGATTCGAGCGAACTGGCGTTTCGCATGGCCGGGCGGATCGCGATGGGCGAGGCACTCGGCCAGGCCGCCGCGCACCTGCTCGAGCCGGTCCATCGGCTGGTGATCGTCACGCCGTCGTCGGCGACGAGCAAGGTGAGCTCGGCGGTGGCGAGCCGGCGCGGACAGATGCTTGGGCTGGCCCCGCGCGATGGCTGGACCGGGTGGGACCGGATCGAGGCGCTGGTGCCGGCCAACGAACTCGACGGGCTGGAAGCCGAGCTGCGATCGCTGAGCCACGGCTTGGCGACCTATGAAGCGGCATTCGACCATCTTGCCGAGCTGAACGGTCCGTTGGCGGAGAAAGTGATCAAGGAGCGGGTGACCGAGACGGCCTAGCTACGGAGCGACGAGACGACCGCAATCGGGCGCCAGTCTGCGAGATCGTGCTGGCGGGCGAAGTCTGGCGGGAACCCTTCGCCGCGGCTGATCCCGCCGGTGACGTAGATGCAGTCGATGCCGTAGCGCGCGGCGCCGAGCACGTCGGTGACGAGACCGTCGCCGATCGCCAGCACACGGTCGCGCGGCGGGTTTCCAGCGAGGCCGAGCGCGTGGTCATAGATCGCCGGATAGGGCTTCCCGTACCAGCAGACGCGGCCGCCGATCGCTTCGTACGCATCGGCCAGCGCGCCGGCGCAGATCTCGGCGTAGGCACCGACCATCACGACACGGTCGGGATTGAGGCAATGGAGCAGGACGTCGCGGGCTGCGAGTGCTTCGAGTTCGGCGGAGTATTCGGCGATCATGTCGCGACGCTCGTCGAGGCCGGTGCAGGCGAGGTTGGTGAAGCCCCCGGCGGCGATCCGCAGCCCGGCGCGCTCGAGATCGAGGCGGTCAGCGCGCGTGCCGATCAGGCCAACCGGCGCGCCGAGCTTCTTCAGCGCGTCCATCCCCGCCTGCCCGCCGGTCGAGATGCCGTGATAGGTGGCGCGCGGCAGGCCAAGCGCGTCGAGCTGGCTGCGCACCGTGTCGGCGGTGCGTGGGGCGTTGGTGACGAGGATCGTCGCCCGTCCCTCCCCGGCCCAGCCGAGCAGCCGGTCGGCGGCGCCCGGGTTCAGCCGCACGCCGTCATGAACGACCCCCCAGATGTCGCACAGGATGGTCGAGTAGCGCGGGTCGAGCGTGTCGAGAGGTGATCCGGTCATCGTGGCCCCCTAACCGCTGGCGTTGCTCGCCGCAAAGCTTGACGCCCGGCGCGGCAACGGCTTGTCAGGAGATCAGACTTTGAGAGGATCCGGCTTGGCCAAGAAACTGACGCGCTTCATCCTGTTCGCGCTTGTGCTGGGAATCATCGCCGGCTGGGCGATCAATTCGGCGATCGACGACGGTACGCCGACGGCGGCGGCGCAACTCAAGGATATCGCCGGCTATTTCTCGATCGTCACCGCGCTGTTCCTGCGGCTGATCAAGATGATCATCGCGCCGCTGGTGTTCTCGACCTTGGTCGTCGGGATAGCGCACATGGGCGACGTCGCCACGCTCGGACGCGTCGGCTTGCGCTCGCTCGGCTGGTTCATCTTCGCCAGCCTGATTTCGCTGTCGCTCGGGCTGGTGCTCGTCAACCTGCTCCAGCCAGGCGTCGGGATCGGCCTGCCACTGCCCGACGTCACCGCCGCGAGCGGCCTCGACAAGGCGGCGTTCAACCTCAAGGACTTCATCAGCCACCTCGTGCCGGCTTCGGTGATCGACGCGATGGCGAAGAACGAGATCTTGCCGATCGTCATCTTCTCGCTCTTCTTCGGGGTCGCGATCACGGCGCTCGGCGAACGCGCGCGGCCGCTGGTGCGCGGAATCGAGGCGCTGGTCCAGGTCATGCTGCAGGTCACCGACTATGTCATGCGCGTGGCGCCGTTCGCGGTGTTCGCGGCGGTGGCGAGCGCGATCGTCGAGCAGGGCCCGAGCGTTTTGTTCAGCCTCGGGCGGTTCGTCGGCAGCTTCTATTTCGGGCTGGCGCTGCTGTGGGGGATCCTGATCGGGATTGCGTTCCTCGCGCAGGGACGGCGAGCGCGTGATCTGCTGCGCTATATCCGCGACCCGATCGTACTGGCCTTCTCGACCGCCTCGTCGGAGGCCGCCTATCCGCGCACGCTCGAGGCGCTCGAGCGGTTCGGGGTGCCGCCGCGGATCGCCAGCTTCGTCCTGCCGCTGGGCTATTCGTTCAACCTCGACGGGTCGATGATGTACATGACCTTCGCGTCGATCTTCATTGCGCAGGCCTATGGCATCGACCTCAGCATCGGGCAGGAAATCACCATGCTGCTGGTGCTGATGATCACGTCGAAGGGCATGGCGGGTGTCCCGCGCGCAAGCCTCGTCGTGATCGCCGCCACGCTGTCGATGTTCCGTATTCCCGAGGCCGGGCTGCTGCTGATCCTGGCGGTCGACCATTTCCTCGACATGGGGAGGTCGGCGACCAATGTCGTCGGCAATGCCGTCGCGGCGGTGCTCGTCGCCGGCTGGGAGGGTGAGCTCGACCCCGAGCGACCGATCGACGTCGAGCCGCCGCATGCACCGAGCCACATGCCGCCGCTGGCTCCCGGCACCGAGCCGGGAGCCTGACGGATCATTCGTCGTCGGGCGTGTCGCCGACCATCAGTGCTTCACCAACCTCGTCCTTCTTGCCGCGCACCGCATTTTCGATGCGCAGGGCGATCTCGGGATTTTCCTTGAGATAGGTCTTGGCGTTCTCGCGGCCCTGACCGATGCGAACCGAATCGTAGCTGAGCCAGGCGCCCGACTTGTCGACGATTCCGGCCTTGACCCCGAGATCGAGAATTTCGCCGACTTTCGAGATGCCCTCGCCGTACATGATGTCGAATTCGACCTGCTTGAACGGCGGCGCGACCTTGTTCTTGACGACCTTCACCCGGGTGGTGTTGCCCACGATATCGTCGCGGTCCTTGATCTGGCCGGTGCGGCGGATGTCGAGGCGGACGCTGGCGTAGAATTTAAGCGCGTTGCCGCCGGTCGTGGTCTCGGGATTGCCGTACATCACGCCGATCTTCATCCGCAGCTGGTTGATGAAGATGACGATGCACTTGGAGCGGCTGATCGAACCGGTCAGCTTGCGCAGCGACTGGCTCATCAAGCGGGCCTGAAGGCCGACATGGCTGTCGCCCATCTCGCCCTCGATCTCGGCGCGGGGAACGAGCGCGGCGACCGAATCGATCACCAGCACGTCGATCGCGTTCGACCGGACCAGCGTATCGACGATCTCGAGCGCCTGCTCGCCGGTGTCGGGCTGCGAGACGATGAGATTGTCGATGTCGACGCCCAGTTTCTTGGCGTAACCCGGGTCGAGCGCATGTTCGGCATCGACGAAGGCGGCGGTCCCGCCGTTCTTCTGCGCCTCGGCGATCACATGGAGCGCAAGGGTGGTCTTGCCCGAGCTTTCCGGACCGTAGACCTCGATCACGCGGCCGCGTGGCAGTCCGCCGACACCGAGTGCGATGTCGAGCCCGAGGCTGCCGGTCGAAATCGTCTCGATCTCGATCTGCTCGCGGCTGCCGAGCTTCATCGCCGAGCCCTTGCCGAATGCGCGGTCGATCTGCGCAAGCGCGGCCTCGAGGGCCTTTTGACGATCCATGCTCACTTTATCTTCACCCGCTACGACTTTCAGATTGGCTGCCATGACCCCGGTCCTCCCGTCAACAATGCTCATTTCGCATATCCGCGATTTGAGTGGCGTACATCATCTGTTCCATGAGAACAAGTGGCGAACAAAGTTCCGAACATGGACAAGATGGACACTACAAGCCCTGTGCGCGGATCGACTTTGACGGTTGCGATCCGACGCGGTGTCGAAAAAGCAAAGGCGGGTCCCGGGTCAAGCCCGGGATGACGGGCGTCGCAAGATTGGATCATCGATGGTCTCCCCGAGCGGGTGACCGAGCGCGACGATGGTAACAGCAAAGGACGGCGTAGGAAATAACGCAAAAACGCGACTCCAATCACCTCTTCGTTTGTTGCACTTGCGAACAAAAAGGCCCAGCACGCGCTATGCTTGAATCTGCCCTTGCCGGTCCGACGGCCCGTTCCCGTCTCGGCCAGCGAGAGAGCGTCGTGCTGCTCGCAGCGTTGATGGCGTTGAATGCGATCGGGATCGACGCGATGCTCCCGGCACTGCCGGCGATCGCGCGCCAGTTCAGGGTGGCAAGCGAGAATGACCAGCAGTTGGTGATCATCCTCTACATGCTGGGATTCGGAGTTGGACAGCTGTTCTGGGGACCACTTGGCGACCGGTTCGGCCGGCGGCCGATGCTGGTGACGGGTCTTTCGCTCTACGCCCTGCTCGCGCTCGGGTGCGGATTCGCGACCAGCTTCACCTGGCTCCTCGCCGGGCGGGTCGCGATGGGCGCGGTGGCGGCGTCGACGCGGGTGCTGGTGATCGCGATGGTGCGCGACCTGTTCGAGGGCGAGGCGATGGCACGGGTGATGAGCCTGGTGTTCATGATCTTCATGGTCGTGCCCGTAGTCGCTCCGTCGCTCGGCCAAGCGGTGCTGGCCTTCGCCCCGTGGCAGGCGATCTTCATCGTCCTGGCAATTTACGCGCTTGCGATCCTGGGCTGGGCGTTCGTGAGGCTGCCCGAGACGCTCCACCCCGAAGACCAGCGATCGCTCGATCCATCGGTCATTCTGCAGGGTGTTCGGCTAGTGGTCCAGGATCGGCTGGCAATCGGCTACACGCTGGCGGGGACGGCGCTGTTCGGCGCACTGTCGGCCTATGTCGCGACGATGCAGCAGATCACCGCCGACGTGTTTCACGCGGCCCAGCTGGTCCCGCTGGTGTTCGCCGCCTGCGCCGCGCCGATGTCGGCGGCGGCTTTCACGAATTCGAGGATCGTCGGTCGGTTCGGATTGCGCCGGGTCGGTCACGCCGGGCTGATCGCGCTCGTCGCGGTAGGCGCGCTGCATTGGGCGCTGGCCGTTGCGGGACAGGAGAGCCTTGGGTTGTTCATCGTCCTGCAGGGCGTGGCGCTGGTCGCCTTCGCGCTGTGCTCGTCGAATTTCGGGGCGCTGGCGATGACCAACATGGGGCATTTCGCCGGGACGGCCTCGTCGGTCCAGGGCGTGATCAGCACGGTCGGCGGCGCCTTGATCGGGCTCGTCATCGGCCGCGCGTTCGATGGCACCGTCGTGCCGTACCTCGCCGGCCTGACCCTCACCGCCTGCGCGGCGCTGGTGATCGTCGCCGTGACCGAGCGGGGGCGGCTGATGGAGCCGCTCCCGGCCGGCTAACGGGCGGTCAGGCCCGGCGCTTCAGTTCGTCGCGGATTTCGCGCAGCAGCGTGACTTCCTCCGGCGCAACGACGACGACTTCCGCGGGGGGCATGGCGCGCTCGGCGGCCTTGACCATCAGATAGATGATGTAGCCGAGGATGGCGAAGGCAACGAGCGCGGTGACGAACGCGCCGTAGCCAAGCACGGGTACACCGCCGGCCTTGAGCCCGGCATAGGTCATTGGCCCGTGATACGTGTCAGGAACTGGCTTCAACAGCATGTAATAGTTGGAGAAGTCGAGCCCGCCGAAGATCGCGCCGACGACCGGCATGATGATGTCTTCGGTCAGGCTGGTGACGATCTTGGCGAACGCCGTGCCGATGATCACGGCGACGGCGAGGTCGAGGACGTTGCCCTTGGCAATGAATGCGCGAAATCCGGACATGATTTTCTCCCCGGGGTTCGGCACGAGGCGTCGCGACGGATCCCCCGGCGACAATAGCAGCTTTTATCGGCGAGCGCGCTCCGGCTTCAGCCCGCGAGTGCCTCGACGATTGCGGGGGTGACGCGGTCGATGGTGTACGGCTTGTCGATCATCGGGACGGCGGCGAACTCGGCCGGCGGTGGGTCGATATAGCCACCCGAAGCGATGACGAACGGGATACCCTTGGCGCGAAGGTCGGTCGCGACCGGCCAGACGTATTCGCCCTTGAGGTTGACGTCGAGAATGGCAAGGTCGAAGCCTCCTTCCGCGACGGCGGTGCGAGCCTCGTCGACGCTCTCGCAGATCCCCTTGACCTTGTGGCCGAGCGAATCGAGGAAGTCCTCGAGCATCATCGCGATGAGCGGCTCATCCTCGACGATCAATATAGTGTGCTGCGTCCCCACGATATGCTGCAATAGCAGCCGTTTGGCCACACGCAAGCGGGGTTATTTCGCACTCAAAACCTTGCGCGCCGCCTCGGCCAGTTCCTGGACCGAGAACGGCTTAGGCAGGAAGGCGACATTGTCGATGTCGATCGAATTCCTCAGCTGCTCCTCGGCATAGCCCGACATGAACAGGATCGGCAGGTTGGGCCGCGACTTGCGCGCCTTGCGGACCATCGTCGGGCCGTCCATCAGCGGCATGACGACGTCGCTGATCAGCAGCTCGATCGGTTCGCCGCGGTTGATCACCTCGAGCGCCTCCTCGCCATTGGTCGCGGTAATGACGGTGTAGCCGTGGCGGGTCAGCGCGCGCTCGGCGACAGTGCGGACCATCGGCTCGTCCTCGACCAGCAGGACGGTACCGGTGCCCCATAGCTCGCCGTCCTGCGGCTTGGCGGCGCGCGGGGCGCTCGCCTCGCCCTTTTCGGCGGCGTGGACCGGGAAATAGATGGTGAAGCGGGTGCCCTTGCCGACCTTGCTGTCGGCGAAGATGAAGCCGCCCGACTGCTTGACGATGCCATAGACGGTCGACAGCCCGAGCCCCGTGCCCTTGCCTACTTCCTTGGTGGTGAAAAAGGGTTCGAACACCTTGCCGAGGATGCCGGGCGCGATACCGGTGCCGGTGTCCTCGACCGAGATCGCCGAATAGGCTGCGGTGGGGAGGATGTCCGAGCCGAGCTCGGCGACCTGGTCGGCGCTGACGGCGTAGGTCTGGATCGACAGCACACCGCCGCCTTTCGACATCATGGCGTCGCGGGCGTTGACGGCGAGGTTGACGATGACCTGCTCGAGCTGGCCGGGATCGGCACGGACCGAACCGAGGTCGCGGCCATGCTTGAGCTGAAGCTCGACCGTCTCGCCGAGCAGGCGCTTGAGGAGATGCGACACTTCCGAGACGACATCGGGCAGTTGGAGGACCTGCGGGCGGAGGGTCTGCTGGCGGGAGAAAGCGAGCAGCTGGCGGGTCAGGCCGGCGGCGCGGTTGGAGTTGGAGCGGATCTGCTGAATGTCGTCATAGTCGCTGTCGCCCGGCGTGTGGCGCATCAGCATGAGGTCACAGTGGCCGATGATCGCGGTCAGGATGTTGTTGAAATCATGTGCAACACCGCCCGCCAATTGCCCGACCGCCTGCATCTTGGTGGCCTGCGCGACCTGGCGCTTGAGCTTGGCCTCCTCGCTATTGTCCTTGAGCAGCAGCAGCACCGCCGCGTCGCCGAGGCCGCGCAAGCCGGCGATGGTCAGCGCGACCGGCTCGGCGGGCTGGGAGGCGAGACGGACCGCGAGATCGCCCGACATCGCCGGCCCGCGGGCATTGCGTCGAATCGCATCGGCGACCGCGCCCTTGTCGTCCTTGACGACAAGATCGCCGGGATAGGCGGGGAGCGATCCCTTGAGGCCCCCGGCAGTGTGAAATGTCTTGTTCGCCGTGATGAAGCGCCCGTCGCGATCGACCAGCGCGAGGCCGACCGGGAGCACGTCAAGCAGCGCCTGAAGGTTGGCGCCCACTGCGTTGTTACCTGCCAATTCGCCTTGCTCGAACAGCAGGAAGGTGCCGGCGGCACTGTTCGTCGTCGGATCGATCGGGACGAGCACGGCGCGTAATGGTCCACCCTGTTCGCCCTCGGCAACGAGGCGCGCGCAATTGTCATCGCCAAGGTCGACGAGGTCGGCGAACAGCGGTGCCTCGGCCCCGGCACCAGCGGCGATGGCGCGATCAGTAAACAACTTGTTGGCGCCCAGCACTCGGCCATCATGATCGACGAAAGCCGCCAACACCCCGGCGCTGGCAAGCCGGCTTCCGGCTGCCCCGGCAATGCGGCGAGCGCCAACGCTGATCGGATCTGGCTGCAGTTTACAGGGGAAGCGCCATAGCAAAAGGTCACCGCGCGCGCCTGCTCGCTCGATGTCGACCGGGCTGTCGGGATCGAGCGCGGCGCTGGCCGATCCGTCGCGCCATGCGATCGCCTTCGCCTCGGCTAGCGCAGAGTCGCCAAGCGAGAGCGGCGACGGGGCATCCGGAAAGCGGTCGCGATAGGCGGGATTGGCGACGAGGATGCGGGCGTCGCCGTCGGTCAGCACGGCGGCGTCGCCCAGCAACGACAACGTCATCCCGAGCAGCGAAAGGTCGGGCACCGCGACCGCTTCCGCAGCCGGGATACGCGCGCCGCGCCGCTCGAGGACGAACACGGCTACCAGCATCGCGACGAAGCCGGCGAAGAACAGCAGCGCGAACCGCGGTGCGCCGATCACCCAGAATAGAACCGCCCCACTCGCCGCCGCCGCCGCGACCAGCGCCGGCACCAGCCAGCGCTGACCGCTGTCAAGCGCGCCTCCTTCGAGGAGGCGGGCGTCAAGCGGGGCGAGCGATTTTTGGAGCACTCCCTACCAGATACGCACCCGCTGGCTTGGCGCAAGGTAAAGCTTCTGCCCAGGCTGGGCGCCGAACGCCGAATACCACGGGTCCATGTTGCGCACGACGTTACCGCGCTGCTCGTTTGGCGAGTGCGGATCGGTCAGCAGCCGCTGGCGCGCGGCCTCCTCACGAATATTCTGGCGCCAGACCTGCGCCCAGCCGAGGTAAAAGCGCTGATCGCCGGTAGTGCCGTCGATCACCGGCGAGGCCGCGCCGCCCAACGAAGCGAGATAGGCGTCGTGGGCGACCGCTAGCCCGGCGAGGTCGGCGACATTCTCGCCCATCGTCAGCTTGCCCTGGACGTGGACGCCCGGAAACGGCTCGTAGGCGTCATACTGCTTGCCGAGCGCGTCGAGGCGCGCCTGGAAGGCGGTCGTGTCAGTCGGAGTCCACCACTTCACCAGCTTGCCAGTCAGGTCGTACTTGGCGCCCTGGTCGTCGAAGTGATGACTCATCTCATGGCCAATCACCGCGCCGATCCCGCCATAGTTGACCGCCGGGTCGGCGTTGGGGTCGAAGAACGGTGGCTGGAGGATCGCGGCCGGGAAGACAATCTCGACCATGCCGAAGTTGGCGTAGGCGTTGACCTCCATCGGGGTCATCCCCCATTCCCAGCGGTAGATGGGCTGGCCAAGCTTGCCGATGTTATAGCCATGCTCGAATCGCGCCGAGCGCATCGCGTTGCCGAGCGCATCGTCGCGGCGAACCTCGAGACCCGAGAAATCGCGCCAGCGATCGGGGTAACCAATTTTCGGCGTGAAGGCGGCGAGCTTGGCATGCGCGCGCACCTTGGTCTGGGCGCTCATCCAATCAAGCGTATCGATGCGCCGGTCCATCGCCGCGACGACATTCTTGACCAGCGCGTCGGCCGACGCCTTGGTTTCAGGCGGAAAATAGCGCTGGACGTATATCTTGCTGACCTCGTCGCTGAGCGCGCCGGTGGTGAACTCGACGCCGCGTTTCCAGCGGACCTGCTGTTCGGGCGTGCCCGACAGGACGGTCCCGTAGAAAGCGAAATTCTCCTTGTCGAACGCCGACGGGAGATAGTCGGCATATGCGTCGAGCGAGCGGACCAAAAGCTGGTCCTTGAGCACGGCAAGCGGGGTCGCGGCGATCAGCCGAGCGGTGCCGCCGATTGCGCTCGGCTGGGCGACGATGACGCTGTCGACGGCGGTGCCATTGGCCGCGAACATCGAACGGAAGTCGAAGCCCGGAGCGGTCCGGGCGAGATCGGCTACGGTCAGCTTATTGTAGGTCTTGTCGGCGTCGCGGCTGTCGATGCGCGTCCAGTGCGCCTTCGCCAAACCGGTTTCGAAGGCGAGGACGGCGGCGGCACGGGCGGCCGCATTGGGCTGCCCGGCGAGGCTCATCATCGTGGTCAGATGAGTGAGATATTTCGCGCGAGTATTGGCGAGCTTGGCGTCGGTTGAGAGATAATAGTCGCGGTCGGGCAGGCCGAGGCCCGATTGAGAGACGCCGAGCACGTAAATTTCGGGGTTCTTGTCGTCCTGGCCGACTCTGGTCGCGAACGGGGTCGTAATGCCGAGGGCGGCGGCCATGGCATAGAGCGGGGCGAGTTGGGCCTTCGAACCGACCGCGGCGATTTCGCCCAGCCACGGGTTGATCGGAGCGAGGCCCTTCGCCTCGATCCCGGCGGTGTCGAGGAAGGCGGTGAAGGCCGAGCCGATCTTGCTGTCGGGGTCGGCGGCGGCCTGCTCGAGGATGCCGTGGGTGCGCTGCTTCGACAGGTCGTCGAGCAGGTTGAAGCTGCCGTAACTCGACTTGTCGGCGGGGATCGCGGTCGTGCTCGACCAGGCGCCGTTGGCGAACTGATAGAAATTATCGCCCGGCAAGACGCTGCGCTCCATGCCAGCCGCGTCAAACCCGAACGTGCCGATCTGCGAACGCGGCGCCGGGGGTGCGGCGGGGACGGCCTCGCTGATCTGGGAGGGCGGCGACAACGGGGCTGCCACCATCGTGGTGCAGCCGGCAAGGATGGTCGTCGCGGCAAGCGCGGTGGCGAGGCGATAGGTCAAGGCAGTCCCCATGAAAACAGAGCGATTGACATGTCTTTGTCGCGTAACATGAGCGCGCGGTGAAGCGCTCGACAAACCGCTATGCTAGTTCGACGAACGGCGCTCGAAACGGCGCAAAGCGCGGCGGGCGCTGTACTTGCTGGTAATCCAGCGGCGCCAGAAGAAGGCGCTGCCTACATAGCCGACCGACGCGGCGGTGGCGGCGATGGTCAGGATACCGAGCGCGATCGGCCCCGAAGCGTGGTGGATCCAGAACAGAAAGCGGGCAATCTCTCCCGAGACCTGCGCGGCTGCTGCGGGATCGACGTCGGCGCCGCGACGCAGCTCCCACTTGCCGATCTGGTAAGCCGCCGCATACATCGGGACAATGGTCAGCGGGTTGACGACCAGCGTCAGCGAAGCGGCAATCGCGATATTTGCCCGCGCCGGCACCGCCAGCAGCGCCGCGACAAAAACGTGCATGAACGGAATGATGATTCCGATGCCGAGGCCGAGCGCGACCGCGCGCGGCACCGAGCGGTGGTTCATCCGCCACAAATTCGGTTGGCTGAGCGGGCCGGCGAACGGGCGCAGCAGCCGATGCTCGCCGATCGTTTCGCGGGTCGGGATATGACGGAGGAAGAAGGCCCTGACGGTGCTCATCGGGTCAGGAATCGTGGCGGAGCAGGCGGCCCTGCTCGCGCTTCCAGTCGCGCTCCTTCTCGACCTCCCGCTTGTCGTGCATTTTCTTGCCCCGCGCGATCGCCAATTCGACTTTGGCCCGACCGCTCGAGTTAAAATAGATTGATAGCGGGACGAGGGTAAGTCCCTGCCGGTTCACCGCGCCATACAATTTCGCGATCTCGCGGCACTTGAGCAACAGCTTGCGCTTGCGCCGCGGCTCGTGGTTCATCCGGTTGCCGTGCGAATATTCGGGGATCGACGAGTTGACGAGGAACACCTCGGCATTTTCGACCATCGCATAGCTTTCGGCGATCGAGCCCTCGCCGATGCGCAGCGCCTTGACCTCGGTGCCCTTGAGCTCGATCCCGACCTCGTAGCGTTCCTCGACATAATAGTCATAGCGCGCGCGCCGGTTCTCGGCGACGACCTTGACCTTGTCGAACGGGGTAGGAAGCGGCTTGCCCATCACGCGGCCAGATAGGGCGGTGTGGGGCTGAGCGCCAGTGCCGGGCTAGATTAGTCCGGCATGCTTGAGGGCCGCATCGACGATCTTTCTACTTTCGGCCGACGGTTCGGTGAGCGGCAGGCGCAGCTCGGTCGAGAAGCCGGGGCGGACGCGGCTGAGGGCATATTTGGCGGGGCCGGGCGACGCATCGCTGAACAGGGCGACGTGGAGCGGATAGAGCCGGTCCTGGAGGCCAAGCGCGTCGTCCCAGCGGCCTTCGAGCGTTGCCGCGTGCAACTCGGCGCAAAGCTTGGGCGCGACATTGGCGCTGACCGAGATGCACCCCACGCCGCCCATCGCATTGAAGGCCAGTGCCGTTTCGTCATTGCCCGAAAGCTGGCAAAAACCGGTGCCGCAGGCCAGTCGCTGGGCGGTCACTCGCCCGAGGTTGCCGGTGGCGTCCTTGATCCCGACCACCGAGGGCAGCTTCGCCACCTCGGCGAGTGTCTCGACCCAGATGTCGGAGGCGGTGCGCGACGGAACATTATAGACGATCATCGGCAGCGGCGAAGCGGCGGCAAGCGCCTCGAAATGCGCCAGCAGCCCGGCTTGGCTCGGCTTGTTGTAATAAGGCAGCACAATCAGCGCGGCGTCCGCCCCCATGCCGGCGGCGACGCGCATATGCTCGATCGCGGTGGCGGTGTTGTTGCTACCGCAGCCGGCGATGACCGGCACCCTGCCCCTGGCCTGCTCGATGGTTATCTCGAACAGGCGATGCTGCTCTTCGTGACCGAGGGTCGCGACTTCGCCGGTCGTCCCGCAGGGCACGAGGCCGGTCGATCCTTGCTCGATCTGCCACTCAACGAAGACTCGGAACGCCTCTTCATCGACACGGCCTGCCGCAAAAGGGGTCACCAAGGCGGGTATCGACCCGGAAAACATCATTTTTTTCCTTTTCGTGGAGTCCCGGGAAGCATAGAGTTCGGCAGACATTCGCCGTTGTTCACGGACTGATAAGGACCGGGCCGTCATGATGTCCAGTATGAGTCGCCTTGCCTTCCTCGTTCCGCTGCTGCTTGCCACGGGCGCGAGCGGGGCGATGCAGGCCGGGCTGGTGCCGGCGGTGTCGACTCCGAGCGTTTCGCCTTCCTCGGTCGACAGCGATATCGACTATGGCTTGAGTGACTGGCGGCGGCTGCGCGGCAGCGACGGCTATGCGTTCGCCGACTATGCGCGGTTCATCATGGCCAATCCCGGCTGGCCCGGCGAGACGGCGATGCGAAGATCGGCGGAAAAGGCGATGCGCCCCGGCGAAACCCCGACGACAGTGCTCGGCTTCTTCCAGTCGGTCCAGCCGCTGACCGGCAACGGCTTCGCGCGGCTCGCGGAATCGCTGGCGACGAGCGGGCGGGCGACCGAGGCGCTAACCGCGGCCCGGTCGGCGGTCGGGTCGGCTGACCTTGGCGCCTACGACGAGGCGAGCCTGATGGCGCGCTTTGCCGGGCAGCTTGGGTATGCCGATTTCGACCGGCGTACCGACGCGCTCCTGATCGCGCGGAAAACCAGCGATGCGACGCGGATGCTGGCGTGGAGCAGCGCCGCGCGAAGGCCGGCGTTCGCGGCGCGGATCGCGCTGCAGACCCGCGCGCTCGATTCGGAAACACAATATGGCGCGGTGGCGGCACAGGTCGCGAGCGATGCCGGCTTGTTGATGGACCGCGCTCGCTACCTGCGCGACACCGGCAACGAGGCCAGCGCGCGGTTCCTGATGGCGCGGCCGCACAGCTTCACCGCGCGGCCGGCCAACCTGGATGCTTATCTCGACTTCGCGACGAACCTGGCGCGAAGCGCGGCAGCGGATCGACAGTATCAGACGGCCTATGACATTGCGCGGCAGGTCGATGACCTGTTCCCGGCAGGCGCGGACGTGGCGCTGCAGCCGCTCGGGGTGCGGGATGCTTATACCAACCTGACCTGGCTCGGCGGAGAAGTGGCGCTGGTTTACTTGAACCGGCCGGCCGACGCGGTTGCCTTGTTCGATCGCTATTCGCGCGGCGGGCGCTCGCTCCAGGTGCTGACCAAGGGCGCGTACTGGGCGGGACGCGCGGCGACGACTGCCGGGCGGATCACTGATGGCAATGCCTATTATGAACGGGCGGCGGCGGTGCCGGAGAGCTTTTACGGCCAGCTCGCGCTCGAGCGGCTGGGGCGGTCGGTGCCCGCACCGGGGGGGCTTCCGGCGATGCTGGCATCCGATACGCAGCGCAGCCAGTTCCAGCAGAAGCGGATCGTCCGCGCGCTTCGCCAGCTTGGCGCAAGCGGGCGGCGGGACGAGCAGACGCTGTTCGTCCGATCGCTGTCGGAGGCGGTCAATAGCGACACCGACCGGGTGCTGACCGTCGAACTGTCACAGTCGCTCGGCCGGCCCGACCTCGCCGTGTGGACCGCGCGGTCTGCCCGGATCCAGGGCGCCACCTTCTATTACAAGCCCGCCTTCCCCGCTTACTCGGTCGGCGTCAGTGGCAAGAGCTGGTCGCTGACCCACGGTATCACGCGCCAGGAATCGAGCTTCGACCGCGACGCGATGAGCCCAGTTGGCGCGCGCGGGATGATGCAGCTGATGCCCAGGACCGCGCGCGAGCAGGCGGCGAAGATGGGCATGGCCTATGACCCCTATCGGCTGACCAGCGATCCGTCGTTCAACATGCTGCTCGGCAGCGCCTATTTCGCGCGGCTGGTCGATTATTGGGGCGGCAATTATCCGCTGGCAGTAGCAAGCTACAACGCCGGATCGGGGAATGTCCGCAAATGGATCGCGGCCAACGGAGATCCGCGCAATCCAGGGGTCGATGTGATCCGCTGGATCGAGGACATACCGTTCACCGAGACGCGCGGTTACGTCCAGCGGGTGCTCGAGAACAGCGTGGTCTATGACCGGCTGAACCCGACGCCGATGGCGGCCGGGCCGGTCCACCTGTCGCAATATCTCGGCAAATCGCGGCCGGGTTGATGGCCGATAATGAGGAGGGTGGCCGCCCTCCCCGCCTCATCACCCCGGCGGGCTTCGCGAGGATTCGCGCCGAATACACGCAATTGTTCGGGACCGAGCGGCCCAAGCTGGTCGAGACGATTTCATGGGCAGCGGGCAATGGCGACCGGTCGGAGAATGGCGACTACATCTATGGCCGCAAGCGGCTCCGCGAGATCGACCGGCGGATTAGCTACCTGTCGCGGGTGATGAAGCACGCCAGCGTGGTCGATCCGGCGGCGCAGGTCGAGCGCGATCGGGTGCGGTTCGGGGCGACGGTCGAGCTGGCCGACGAGGATGACGAGCGGCGCGTGCTCACATTGGTCGGCGAGGACGAGGCCGACGCCACCGCAGGGATGATCAACTGGACCGCGCCGATTGCCCGCGCATTGATTGGCGCCAAGATCGGCGACGAGCGGACGGTGATCCTGCCCGCCGGCGAGAAAAGCTACGGGGTCGTTTCTATCGACTACCCGACCCCGCGCGGTTAGACCTTTGCTTAGAGGCTGATTCACGCTTTCGGAGGAAGCGCCGAGCGCTTCCTCCTCAAACGATCAGCCTCTAGCGCGAGGCGATCTGCACGGGCGCATCGCCAGCAACGTTGCGGACGAAGCAGGCCGCGCCGGCGCGCTTGAGCGAGCCGCACAGATCGAACGCCTGGCGAGCGGAGCCGAAGCCCTGGACCGACAGGCGATAGACCGTGCCACGCTCGCCATCGAAGCGGGCAGCGAGCGGGGTGTATCCACGCAGGGTCGTGAAGCGGTTCGAGGCGTGGCGCCATGCGGCGGTAACCGAACCGCGCGAGGCGTACGCGCCGAGCTGGACGACCGCGCGGCTGCGGGCCTGACCGCTGGTCAGCGCGGCCCGGCGATAAAGCGCGCGAGCGTCGGTCAGCGCGGCGGCGCGCGGCGACAAGGAGGGACGCGGAGCGGCGGAGACACGGGCGGCCTTCGGGGTCAGCGACGCGGCAACATAGTCCGGGGCGGAACGGGTGCGCATGGCCACCGAAAGGGGTACCGGCTGCACCGCGACCGGTGCGGCTTGGCCCACGACGAGCGCGGGGACTGCGGTTGTGGCGACGGCGGTTTCGACCGGTGCGGACACCAAGGCCGGCGCGGGTTCAACGACCGGAGCGAGTGCGGCGAGGCGGGTTCCGGCATCCTTCAATGCGAGGCGTAGCGGCTGGCCAAGGTCGACCGCGGCCGGGGTGATCCCGGTCAGCGAGGCGACCTGGTCGGACGCACGCGCGGGCTTGGCGAGCTGCATCCACGACTGGATGCGCGCGTCGAGCTGGTCGGCGGGCACGTCCTGTGCGGCGACCGTACGAGCGCCGGTCCAGTCACCCGACAGGGCGAGCGCGAGCGCGAGATTCTGGCGAACGCGAGAGTCCGCGCCGACGGCCTGAGCGGCCTGCTGGAGCGACTGCGCGGCCTGCTGCGGTTGCCCGGCGAGTGCCAGCGCAAGGCCGTAGTCCGACGGGTCGATCACATTCTTCGCCGCGTCGAGGAACGACAGCGCCTGGTCGTTCTTTCCCTGGGCGACGCTCACGAGAACGAGCTTCAGCACGACCTGCGGCTGGTTGGACAGCAGGGTCAGTGAATCGCGATAGGCGGCTTCAGCCGAGGCGAATCGGCCACCGGCGAAATATGCGTTGCCGAGCAGGCCGCGGAAACCCGCATCGTTCGGGCTGCCGGCCACGGCGCGCTCGGCGAAGTCGATCGCGACCGCCGGCTGCTCGGCGAGCAGCGCTGCCTGGGCACGGGTGGCGAGGCCGATGTTGCGCGTGTCGGGCTTGCCGGCGAAATTCTCGGCGCGCCCGAAATTCGATGCGCTGCGGCCGCTGGGGCCGGCGCAGGCCGCGAGCGCGGCGGCAAGAAGAACGGCGCTGATCGCGGTGCCGAAGCGTAGGGTCGTATTCATCGAACGTCCTCCCTTATGGTTTTGGACTTCAACTTGCTTTTCTGATCGCCGGCGCTTGTTTCGCCATGCCGTCGAGTTCGGGCATGGCGGCCAGCAACTGGTCGAGTGCGTCGATCAGCAGCAGCTGCGCCGAGCGACCGTTGATGGCGCAGGCCAGGCGAAGCTTGAGGTGACGCGCCGGGTCGAGCCGCAGGGTAAAGGCCGACTTGGCCTTGGTGCCGGGAGCGGCGCGCGGCTTGGCAGCGCGGCGCGGTACCTCGACTGCATGAGCGACGATCGCGTCGGGTTCGATGGCCGGCTCGCTTTCGTTGGCGGGCGACGGCATCCGCGCGACCAGAGGCGCGGGCGCTTCATCGTCCATCATCTCGGCGGTCGGATCGGTCTCGTCCTCTTCGCCCGGCTCGAGATCGTAACCGGCGAAGCGGTCGGCGAGCTCGGCCTGCTGAGTGCGGACAGGCGACGGTGCCAACGGAGTCAGCCCCGACAGCGGATGACGGATCACGCCTTCGGAGACCGAGTCGCCGAACGCATCATGGTCGTCGTCGCGGACCGCCGCGAGCACCGGCTTGGGCGGTTCGAAGCCCATGTCGTCCCAGCCAAGATCCTCGAGCGTGCCACCCAGCTGGCCGAAGCCCTGGGGACGCATCGCGGGGCGCGCCGCACCCTTGCGGGCGAGGAGGCCCGACGAGAGTGATGCAAATGCCTTGGGTTCAGCCACCGTACGCACTCCCTTACTGCCCAACAACGCGGCGACCGAACCCGCCTACCGGGCGCGGCGAAGCGATCGTCGCCGGACCTACGCCCGGGGCGGAGAAGACGGTGCGGCGGAAATTCTTTTCGAGGCGGTCGGAGATATATTCCCACAGCTCGACCACTTCTTTTGCCGAGCGGCTCTTGGGGTCGACCTCCATGACCGTGCGGCCGTCGATCATCGAGGCGGCAAAATCGGTCCGGTGGTGGACCGTGACGGGAGCCACCGTGCCATGCTGCGACAGCGCGACGGCGGCTTCGTAGGTAATCTTGGCCTTGGGCGTCGCGCCGTTTACGACGAACAGCAACGGCTTGCCGGCGCGGTCGCACAGGTCGACCGTGGCGCCGACGGCACGAAGATCGTGCGGGCTCGGGCGAGTCGGAATGACAATCAGCTCTGCGACCGCGATGACCGACTGGATCGCCATCGTGATTGCCGGTGGGGTGTCGATCACCGCCAGGCGAAAGCCCTGCTGGCGAAGCACCTCGAGATCGGCCGAGAGCCGGGCGACGGTGGTCTGGGCGAAGGCCGGCATATCGGCCTCGCGCTCGTTCCACCAGTCGGCGAGCGAGCCTTGCGGATCGATGTCGATCAGGCAGACCGGACCGGCCCCCGCCAGCTGCGCTTGCACCGCCAGATGCCCGGACAGGGTCGTCTTGCCCGATCCGCCCTTCTGCGATGCCATTGCCAGAACGCGCATTCTCTTCCCCTCGTCCACTGACGCTGTGCGAGAACCAACTGCGGGCAAAGCTCCTAAAGTCTGGTTAACGCCAAACGGACTTTGGCATCCGGGCATATTGCGCGACGGACCGGGTCGGCTAGGCTGGCGAGAAGTGAAATGGGGTAGCGAAGATGCGGGTGGTTTGGTTGATGGCGGCGGCGCTCTTCGTGGCGAGCCCGGCGACCGCGCAGAGCGCCAAGGTGGGAGTCGATGCCTGGGCGCAAGGTGATTTCGCCGGGGCGATCGCGGCATGGCGGCCACTCGCGGCGAAGGGCAATCCCGACGCGATGTTCAACCTCGGTCAGGCGTACAGGCTGGGTCGCGGGGTGCCGATCGACCTTGCGGCGGCGCAAGGCTGGTACGACCGCGCGGCGCACGGCGGCCATGTCGATGCGCAGACCCAGCTTGGGATGTTGCTGTTCCAGACCGGCAACCGCGCGGCGGGATTGCGCTGGCTGAAGGCGGCGGCGGACAAGGGCGAGGCGCGGGCGCAATTGCTGTATGGAACCGCGCTGTTCAACGGCGACGGGATCGAGCGCGATCCGCCGGCGGCCTATCGTTATGTCAGCAAGTCGGCGGCGCAGGGCCTCGCGCCGGCGAAGTCGACGCTGGCGCAGCTGGACGAGGTCATGCCGGTCGAGATGCGCCGGCTGGCACTGGCCGGAGCGGCGGTCGCTGCTGCTCCGCCGGTCGCGTCGAAAAAGGTCGGCAAGGGTGCAATCGCCAAGGCTGCGCCGATTCCCGTGCCCGCACTGACCATGGGTACCCCTCCGGTGACCGGCGGTGGCTGGCGGGTGCAGCTTGGCGCCTTCTCGCAGCGCGTCGGGGCCGAGGGTTTGTTTCGCAAGCTTGCGACCGGGCCGCTGGCGGGCAAGCAAGCCTATCTGGTCCCGGTGGGCGCGATGACCCGGCTCCAGGCCGGGCCGTTCGCGAGTCGAGCGGAGGCGAGCGCGGCGTGTTCCTCGCTGGCAGCGCGGGGGCAGGCCTGTTTCGTCGTGGCCGCGAAATAACGAACGGCGCTAGTCGAGCACCCACTCGGCGCTTGGAATACCCTGCGCCCACAGCAGCGCGTCGAGACCGTGGTGATCGAGCCTCGCGTCGGCGATCGCGGCGAGCGCGGGCTTGGCATGGTAGGCAACGCCCCACCCAGCCGCCTCGACCATCGCGCGGTCGTTGGCCCCGTCGCCGAGTGCCATCGTCGCGTCCGACGCGAGACCAAGGCGGGCGCGGGCTTCTTCGAGCGAGGCGCGCTTGGTCGTCGAATCGACAATCGTGCCATCTACCGTCCCGCTGAGCCTGCCGTTGCGGATCGTCAGCGTGTTGGCGCGCACTTCGTCGAAGCCGAGCATCGCGCCGACCGGTCCGGCAAAGGCGGTGAACCCACCCGACACGAGCAGGCAGGTCGCGCCATGCTGGCGCATCGTCGCGATGAGGGTCTTCGCGCCGGGGTTGGGCCGAACGCGCTCGGCGAGGCAGCGTGCGAGCACCGCTTCGTCGAGCCCTTCGAGCAGCGCGACGCGGGCCCGCAAGGCTCCCGCGAAGTCGAGCTCACCCTGCATCGCGCGCTCGGTGATTTCGGAAACCTGCGGTTTAACTCCGGCATAGTCGGCGAGCTCGTCGATGCACTCCTGCCCGATCATCGTCGAATCCATGTCGGCGACAAGCAGCGAGCGCAGGCGCGGGCCTGGCGTGATGGGCAACAGGTCGACCCCTTCCCAGCCCTCGCCCGGCGGCATGTCGCCCGCGAAATGGAGGTCGAGCGCGCTGCCATGCTCGATCCACGCGCCGCGCATCGCCCCGAACCGTGCGGCGGCGGCATCGGCCAAGCTTTCGTCGAGCCGTTCGGCTGCTATCAGCGTCGCAATGGTCAACATATTTCCTCCGCTGGCGCTCATCGCCGGTCCGACGGCGAGCGGCAAGTCGGCGCTGGCGATTGCGCTGGCCGAGCGCACTGGCGGGGTCATCATCAACGCCGACAGCGCGCAGCTGTACCGCGACCTCCGCATCGTCACCGCGCGGCCGTCGATGGAGGAGGAAGCGCGGGCGGAGCACCGGCTCTATGGCGTCATCGACGGCGCCGATCCCTGTTCCGCGGCGCATTGGGCGGGGCTGGCGCGGGACAAGATCGGGCGGGCTCATGCGGCGGGACGACTGCCGATCCTGGTCGGCGGAACCGGGCTGTACCTGCGCACCTTGCTCGACGGCATTGCGCCGATCCCGCCAATCGACCCGGCGGTGCGGGCCGAGGTTCGGGCGGCGCCGGTGGCTCAAAATCGCCTCGAATTGAAGGCGCTTGATCCTGCCGGCGCGGCGCGGCTCGGGCCGGCGGACACGACGCGAATCGCACGTGCGCTTGAGGTAGCCCGTTCAACAGGCCACCCGATCGCTGCGTGGCAAGCCGAGAAAGTCGGCGGCATCGGCGAGCATGTTTTGCTCAAGCCGCTGATTCTCCTGCCCCCACGCGACTGGTTATACGCCCGCTGCGACGAGCGATTCGCGGCGATGCTCGATGGCGGCGCTGTCGAGGAAGTCGCGGCGCTGGTCTCGCAAAATCTTGATTCTGCGCTGCCGGTAATGCGCGCCATCGGGGTGCCCGAGATCGCCGCGATGCTGCGCGGCGAGGCGGACCGGGCGGCGACCCTCGCGGCGGGCGCGCAGGCCACACGGCGCTATGCCAAGCGGCAGTACACTTGGTTCGCGCACCAGCCGCCGGCGTCCTGGCCGCGCTTCGCCGGACCGCTCGACGAGGCGGCGCGTCCCGAAGCGCTGGCGCTGCTCGGTGCGGAGGGTTAGCGAGGCGCGATGAAGATGTTTCGCGACGCCGACATCGACCCCTCCCCGCTCGCCGGAAGGCGCGTCGCGATCCTCGGCTACGGCAACCAGGGACGCGCGCAGGCGATGAACCTGCGCGATAGCGGGATCGATGTCGTGGTGGGGCTGCAAGTGGGCTCTGCCAGCTTCGCGCGTGTCGCAAGCGACGGCCTCACTGCGCTGCCCTCGGGCGAGGCGGTGACAGGCGCGGACCTCGTCATGCTGCTCGCACCCGACGAGGTGCTGGCGACGCTGTACCGCGAGATTGAGCCGGTGTTGCAAGAGGGCGCGGCGCTCGGTTTCAGCCATGGGCTCGCGATTCGCTTCGGGCTGATCGCGCCGCGCGCCGACCTTGACGTGGTCATGGTCGCGCCCAAGGGGCCGGGATCGGCGCTCCGGTCATTGTACGAAGCCGGGCGCGGCATGATCGCGCTGTGGGCGGTCGCGCAGGATGCCAGCGGGTCGGCGCGAGAACTTGCCCTCGCCTATGGCCGCGCCATCGGTTGCGGTCGCGCCGGGCTGATCGAATCGAGTTTCGCCGAGGAATGCGAGGCGGACCTGTTCAACGAGCAGGCGGTGGTGTGGGGCGCCGTGCCGGCGATCCTCGAGGCGGGCTTCGAGACGCTGGTCGAAGCCGGTTTCGCGCCTGAAGTCGCCTTCCTCGAGTGCGTCGGCGAGCTGAAACTCCTCGCCGAACTGGTCGAGGCGCGCGGACTGGCCGGAATGCGCGAGGCGATCAGCAACACCGCCGAACTCGGCGCGGTGCTCGGTGGCCCGCGCATTGTCGATGACGACGTCAGGCAAAAGATGCGCGACATCCTCGCAGAAATTCGTGCCGGTCGCTTCTCCCGCCAGCTCGCCAGCGAAGCCGCGGCCGATTACCCCTTGCTCCGCGATGCCCGCGCCACCGCCCGACGCTCCGCGGTAGAAACGGCGCGACGGGACCTCGACGCGACTTGAAGTCTGATCATATGTTCAGGCAGCGCGGCTGTGGAGCTGGATCAGCGCGCGCGGTCGAAATATAGATAAGTTGTTCCATGCGCCCCTCGTTCAGACTGCTCCGCCGACCCCCGAACCTGTCCTAACTCTGTTGAGAGAATGATAGGATAACAGGATTTCGAACTGTTAGCGCCGCCCGAACAGCCGTTCGATGTCGCCATGGGCGAGTTTCACCCAGGTCGGGCGGCCGTGGTTGCATTGGCCCGATCGAGGCGTGACTTCCATCTCGCGCAGCAGGGCGTTCATCTCGGCGACCGACAGGGTGCGGCCGGCGCGGACCGAGCCGTGGCAGGCGATGGTCGCGGCGACATGGTCGAGCCGATCGCGCAGCGAAAGCGTGCCGCCGAACTCGGCGATTTCGGCGGCGAGGTCGGCGAGGAGGCTGGCGACGTCGGGTTTGCCGAGCGCGGCGGGGACGGCGCGAACGAGCATCGCCGAGGGACCGAAGCGCTCGATCTCGAGGCCGAGTTCGGCAAGGTCGGGCGCGGCCTCCTCGAGCCGGTCGCAGTCGGTTTCGTCGAGTTCGACTGTTTCGGCGATGAGGAGGTCCTGGCGGGCGACCCCGTCGCCTTCGCGCGCCGCCCGCATCCGTTCGAGGACGAGGCGTTCGTGGGCGGCGTGCTGGTCGACGATGACCAAACCGTCCTCGGCCTCGGCGACAATATAGGTCTGCGCGACCTGGCCGCGCGCGACGCCGAGCGGGTGGGCGGGAACCGGGGCGAGCGCGGGTTCGGCACGGGCGAGCGGGAGATTGGCGAAGTCGAGACGGTCCTCCGTCACCCCAGTGAAAGCGGGGGCCCAGCTCGTCGCGCCGGTCGCTGGCGAATAGGCCCGAGCCTGGTTCCCGCCTTCGCCGGAGTGACGGGCAAGCTCCTGATCGGCGCTCGTCGTCCATTGCACCGGCGCCGCGGCCTGCTCATGCGCCGCGCTGCGGTGCCCCGCCTCGTCAAGCGCATGCCGCAGCCCGCCAATGATGAGCCCGCGCACCGCCGACGGATCGCGAAAGCGGACCTCGGTCTTGGCCGGGTGGACATTGATGTCGACTTCGCCGCCGGGGACTTCGACAAACAGCGCGGCGACCGGGTGGCGGTCACGAGCGAGGAGGTCGCGGTAGGCAGCGCGCAGGGCCCCGACCAGCAGCCGGTCCTTCACCGGGCGCCGGTTGACGAACAGGAACTGCTGGTCGGCCATCCCACGGTTGAAGGTCGGCAGGCTGATCACCCCAGTCAGACGAAGCTGGTCGCGCGCAAAGTCGATCCCGAGGCCATGACGCTCGAGGCTCGGGTCGAGCAGCGCCGCGACCCGCGCGGGTCCGCTCGACCGCTGCACGTTGATCGATCGCCGCCCGTCATGATCGACGCTGAACGCGACGTCGGGACGGGCCAGCGCGAGCCGCTTAACCGCGTCGAGGCAGGCGGAATATTCGGCGCGCGGCGAACGCAGGAACTTGCGCCGCGCGGGGACCTTGTCGAACAGGCCCTCGACCCGGACCCTGGTGCCGGGAGGAAGCGCGGCCGGCCCCTGCCCTGTCCGCGCCCCGTGATCGACGACAATGCGCCAGCCTTCCGCGTTGCCACGCTCGCGGCTTTCGAGCGTCAGCCGAGCGACGCTGGCGATCGACGGGAGCGCTTCGCCGCGGAAACCGAAGCTTAACACGTCCTCGATATGGTCGTCGGGTAGTTTGGAGGTCGCGTGTCGTTCGAGTGCAAGCTCCATTTCGGTCTCATTCATGCCTGAGCCGTCGTCGGTCACCTCGACGAGGTCGAGCCCGCCCGCGCTCAGGCGCACCGCGACCGTCGTCGCCCCGGCGTCGAGAGCGTTCTCGACGAGCTCTTTCAACGCACTCGCCGGACGTTCGACGACCTCGCCCGCGGCGATGCGATCGATGAGCGCGGAAGGCAGCCTTCTTATTGACATTGGAGCCCGTCCTAGCCCAAGCGATAGGCCCTCGCGAAGCACTGTTTTGCCCAAGAATTATCGTTGCTTTCAGAGAGATCGGTTTAAACCACGGTAAATGGCGCGCCGCCCTTCGCCAAGACTATCGAAAGAGACCTGAATGTTCTGGACGCGCTGGTTCAAATGGATGTCGCACGACATGGCGATCGACCTCGGCACGGCCAACACTCTGGTCTATGTGCGCGGGCGCGGCATCGTTCTCAACGAACCGTCGGTGGTCGCGATCGAGACCATCAACGGGGTCAAGCGGGTGAAGGCGGTCGGTAACGACGCCAAGCTGATGATGGGCAAGACCCCCGACCAGATCGAGGCGATCCGCCCCTTACGCGACGGGGTCATCGCCGACATCGATGTCGCCGAGCAGATGATCAAGCACTTCATTCACAAGGTCCACGGCGGCAAGATGCGCGCCTGGCGCTTCCCCGAAATCGTGATCTGCGTGCCGTCGGGATCGACCTCGGTCGAGCGCCGCGCGATTCGCGACGCGGCGTCAAACGCCGGGGCGAGCCAAGTCTACCTGATCGAGGAGCCGATGGCCGCGGCGATCGGCGCCGACATGCCGGTGACCGAGCCGATCGGGTCGATGGTCGTCGACATCGGCGGCGGCACGACCGAGGTCGCGGTACTGTCCTTGCGCGGGCTCGCCTACACCACCTCGGTCCGGGTCGGCGGCGACAAGATGGACGAAGCGATCTCGTCCTATGTCCGGCGCAACCACAATCTGCTGATCGGCGAAGCGACCGCCGAGCGGATCAAGAAGGAAGTCGGCATCGCCAAGCCGCCGGTCGACGGCATCGGCAAGACGGTCCACATCAAGGGCCGCGACCTCGTCAACGGCGTGCCCAAGGAAATCTCGATTAACCAGGGTCAGATCGCCGAGGCCTTGAGCGAGCCGGTCGGGACGATCGTCGAAGGCGTCCGCATCGCGCTCGAAAATACCGCGCCCGAGCTTGCCGCCGACATCTGCGACCAGGGCATCGTCCTGACCGGCGGCGGCGCGCTGCTGCAGGGGCTCGACGAAGTATTGCGGGACGAGACCGGGCTTCCGGTAACGGTCGCCGAGGACCCGCTGACCTGCGTTGCACTGGGCACCGGCCGCGCGCTCGAGGAAGAGCAGTTCCGCGGCGTCCTGCAGACCGCATAAGGGGCTCGGGGGATGGTGGCGCCACCGGCAGGGTCGCGCCCCGGCTGGTCGAGGCGCGCGCAATACGGGCTGTTCTTCGGGCTGCTGGCGACAATCGCCGGTGTGGTCGTCGGGCTGCTGCTGCTCGCCCTGTCGATCATCGCGCCGTCGAGTTACGCCAGCGTGCGCGGGGTCGCACTCGACGTGACCGCGCCGCTGACGGGAAGCCTGCGCGCGGTAACGTCGACCGTCGGCGGCTTGGCCAGCGGGGCGGGTAATTATTGGGACGCGGCGCGCCAGAACGGCGACCTTCGCCGCGCCAATCGAGCGATGCTGCAGCGGATGGTCGAGGCCAAGGCGATCCAGCTTGAAAACGCCCAGCTGAAAGCCGCGCTCCAGCTTCGCGAACAGAGCCGCGTCGCGGTCGCAACCGGGCGCATCGTCGGGTCGAGCTATGAAAGTCCGCGGCGCTTCGCGGTGCTGTCAGTAGGATACCGCGACGGGGTCCAGGTCGGGATGCCGGTGCGATCGGCCGGCGGGCTGATCGGGCGGGTGATCGAGGCCGGGCGCTTCGCCAGCCGGGTGCTGCTGATCAGCGACCGCGCCAACATCGTCCCCGCGCGGCTGTTGCGCGGCGGGCTGCCAGTGCTTTCGACCGGGCGCGGCGACGGGACGCTCGACATTCGCCCGCTCGAGGTCGGACGCAACCCGTTCAAGGTTGGCGACCTGCTGGTCACGTCGGGCACCGGTGGGCTTTATCCGCCGCTCATCCCGGTGGCGCGTATCGTCAGGCTCGACGACGATGGCGCGGTAGCGATTCCGCTCGCCGATCCTGCCAGCGCGAGCTTCGCGATCGTCGAGCGGCCGTTCGAGCCCCTCGCTGAACAGGCCCCGCCACCACCGCCGACTCCTCCGCCGGTGGTAAAAAAGGTCAATCCGACCGCCGGCGCGGCCAGGCCCTGATGGTTCGCTCCGCGCTCCAGCCCAGCGCCGGCGCGATCGGCAAAGGTCCGCGCCGCAACGCGCTGCTCGTGCCCGCCGCGAGCGTCGTCGCCGGATCGGCGCTGTCGCTGCTGCCCATCGTCGCCCAGACGGGTTGGGCACCCGATTTCGGTTTCCTCGTGTTGATCGGCTGGCGGTTACTGCGCGCCGATGCGTGGCCGGCTTGGTGGTCAGCCCCGCTCGGCTTCGCGAACGACCTTATCACGGGTTCACCGGTGGGTCAGTCGATTGCCCTATGGTCGGCGGTGATGCTGTTGCTCGACCTTGCCGACCGCCGCACGCTGTGGCGCGATTACTGGATCGAGTGGCTGCTCGCCGCGGTCCTGGTTCTGCTCAGCGAAACATTCGACTGGCGGGTCGCGGCGTGGAGCGGCGCGCAGGTGCCGTACAGCTCGATGATCCCACCGATCCTCGTCTCGATCGTCGCCTTCCCGGTGGTCGGGGGAGTAGTCGGCGCGCTCGACCGCTGGCGGCTGGGCCGTTGAGAAGCTCGATGTCATGAGCAAAAGGCAGCGCGTTACCAGCGCCCTCCAGTCGATCAGCTTCTCGCGCCGGATGCTGTTCGTCGGCGGCGCGCAGGCGGCGTTCGGCGCGCTGCTCGCCGGGCGCATGGCCTATCTTGCGGTCGCCCAGAACGAAAAATACCAGCTCCTGTCCGAGAGTAACCGGGTCCAGCTGATCCCGGTGCCGCCGCGCCGCGGGTGGATCATCGACCGAAACGGCAAGCCGATCGCAATCAATCGGTCGAGCTTTCGCGTCGACCTCATCCCGCAGCAGATCGTCGATCGGCCGAAGGTCGTTGCGGCGCTGGCTAGCCTGCTGGATCTCGCTCCCGACGAGATCGACCGCATCAACGGCGATCTTGACGAGGCGCGCGGCTTCAAGCCCGTCTCGGTCGCCGATAATATTCCCTATGAGAAATATGCCTCGATCATCGTCCGAGTGCCCGAATTGCCGGGCGTCGCAGCATCGCGCGGCTTCGCACGCTACTATCCCGGCGGATCGACCGTCGGACAGCTCGTCGGCTATGTCGGAGCCGCGTCCGCCAAGGAATATGAGAAGGAAGACAAGAACCCGCTGCTGATCATCCCCGGCGTCAAGATCGGCAAGGAGGGGGTTGAAAAGGCGATGGAAATGACGCTGCGCGGCCAGCCGGGCGGGCAGCGGGTAGAGGTCACCGCGCGCGGCAAGCTGGTCAAGGAACTCGACCCCAAACCCGACCGCAGCGGCGGCATGGTCAAGCTGACGATTGACGCCGACCTTCACCAATATGCGGCGCGGCGGATCGGCGACCAGTCGGGCTCGGTGGTGGTGCTCGACGTGGCGAGCGGGGACATCCTCGCCATGCCGTCGATGCCGTCGTTCGACCCCAATAATTTCTCCGCCGGGATCAGCCGCAACGAGTGGCGGATGCTGTCGGAGAACGACCATCTGCCGCTCGTCGACAAGGTAACCGAGAGCCTTTATCCGTCGGGATCGACGATCAAGCCACTGATGAGCCTCGCGCTGCTCCAGGCCGGGATCAACCCGAACGAGCATGTCTTCTGCACGGGCGCCTACCGTGTCGGCAATGCCATCTTCCACTGCGACAAGCGTCACGGATCGGTCGCCATGTCTGACGCGATCGTGAAGAGCTGCGACATCTACTTCTACGAAATGGCACGGCGCGCCGGGGTCGGGGTGATCGCCCCGATGGCCCGCCGCATGGGGTTCGGCGAGAAGTTCGACCTGCCCTTCTCGCAGCGCTACGGGACAGTGCCCGACCCCGAGTGGCTAATGCGCCGCTACAAGCGAAAATGGGAGATTTACGACACGGTCAACATGTCGATTGGCCAGGGCAATGTGCTGGTCAATCCGCTTCAGCTCGCGGTGATGGCCGGGCGCATCGCGAGCGGTCATGTCATCCAGCCGCGATTGATCGCGGGGCAGCGCATGCCGACCCCGGCGGCGCTCGATGTCACGCCGGAGCATCTGACCTTCGTCCGCGAGGCGATGGGCGGGGTGGTCAATTCGAGCATCGGTACCGCAGGCGCCGTGCGCTTGCCCCTCGATACCGTGCAGATGGCGGGCAAGACCGGCACTGCGCAGGTCCGCCGGATCAGCATGGCCGAGCGCAATTCGGGCGGTGTGCGGACGAACGAGAGCCTCAACTGGAAGATGCGCGACCATTCGCTGTTCGTCGCCTTCGCACCGGTCGAGCAGCCCCGTTATTGTGCCGCCGCGGTGATCGAACATGGCGGATTCGGATCGCAGGTCGCCGCGCCGATCATCCGAGACACCTTGCTCTACCTGTTCGATCGCCAGAAGGGTCTCGCCGCGCTCGACACGTTCGAAAACAGCATCGGCGGCCCGCTCGACCAGCGCCTCGCCGTCAAGACCAAGGCCTGGCGTGCAGCCAACGGCCTGCCCCCGAGCGACAAGAAAGCATGATCGGCTCAGCCATCATGAGGTTTTGTTAGATGATCGGCTCAGCCATCATCCCGCGCCCCTTGGCGAAGCTGCCGTGGCGCCTGATTTTCATGATCGTGGCGATCGCCGGGTTCGGGCTGGTCGTGCTTTATTCGGCGGCGGGGGGATCGGTTCGCCCGTGGGCCCTGAAGCAGGCGATGATCTTCCTGTTTTTCCTCGGCCTCGCCATTTCGATGTCGTGGCTCAAGGAATCGACGATCAAGGCCGCGACCTTCCCGATCTTCGCGTTGATCGTCGTGATGCTGATCGGAGTCGAGGCGCTCGGCCTCGTCAAGAAAGGCGCCCAGCGCTGGCTCGAGCTCGGCCCGATCCGCCTCCAGCCGTCCGAGTTCATGAAGCCCGCGATCGTCCTCACCCTCGCCCGCTTCTACGAGCTCTTGCCCGCCGGCGAGATCCGCAAGTGGCGCGCAATCTGGCCCGCGCTGGTGCTGCTCGGCGTCCCCGCCTTCCTGATCCTGGTCCAGCCCGACCTTGGCACCTGCATTATGGTCGTGCTGTGCGGGATCACGGTGATGTTCCTCGCCGGCCTGCCGCTTTACCTGTTCGTCGGCTCGGGGCTGACACTTGCCGCCGCCGCGCCGATCGCCTTCTCGATGATGCACGACTACCAGCGCAAGCGCGTGTTCATCTTCATGGATCCCGAAAGCGACCCGCTCGGCGCCGGCTATCACATCAGCCAGTCGAAGATCGCGATCGGATCGGGCGGGATCTGGGGCAAGGGTTTCCTCCAGGGCAGCCAGAGCCACCTCGACTATCTCCCCGAAGGCCACACAGACTTCGTCTTCGCGACAATGGCGGAGGAATGGGGGCTGGTCGGCGGGGTCCTCCTCATCCTCGCGTTCGGGATGGTCATCCGCTGGGGGATGAGGGTCAGCGCCAACGCCAAGTCGCGCTTCGCCCAGCTCACCGCCGCGGGCTTGTCGATGACGATCTTCTTCTACGTCACGATCAACCTGATGATGGTCATGGGGCTCGCGCCCGTCGTCGGCGTGCCCCTCCCCCTCGTCAGCTTCGGCGGATCGGCGGTGATGACGATCATGCTCTGCCTCGGCATCCTCATGGCGCTCGAGCGCCAGCAGCGCAGCCAGTCACGCCTCGAGTAAAGCGCTTGCACCGGGCCGCGACGCTTGTTAGAGGCCCGATCGCAACACGCCGCCCTCGGCCGCGTCGCTGCATTGCCTATCGGCATGGACGCATAGCTCAGTTGGTAGAGCAGCTGACTCTTAATCAGCGGGTCCTTGGTTCGAGCCCAAGTGCGTCCACCATTTTTCAATGATAACAACGCTTTGATGACCTGGCGGTCTCGCGAAACGTAACGAAACGGGATTGCCAGGAGACGACTGGTATTTCTGTCAGGGGCAACGCTGGTCGGCGACGGCCTCCAGACCGAGACGTTTGATGGTCAGTGCAAGCGGGCCTTGCGTGGCGATCCGCGCAGGATTTTCGACTGCGGTCAGAAGCGCCTTGTCGGTGGTAAAACAGTGCAACGGTACGGCCAGCCTGATCGGTCCAGCCTTTCCAAGCAACGACGTGACGTCCACATCAATCCCGGCAAATCCAAGCTTCACCGGCGTGACCGGCGGTTCGTCGACGCGGCCGTCAAGCACCAACCCGAAACCTTCGATCGCTTCCCTGGTCAGATCGCTTTTCGGTCCGTCGAACGACATTGTGCCGGCGCCGATCCAGCGTACCATGCGACTGTCTTCCTGCGCGGCCAAGTCGACCGGTCGAGAGTTCACCTTCCCAGATGGGCTGGACACGGTGCCACCGTTAACCGGGCGCGCACCGCCCTCGTCCGACAGCGACATCGTCCACGGCGCCAGCGCAAGTCCCTTTTCGAAATAATGGTCGAGGTTGAGCGCTGCCGCCACGTCGATCCCCGGCGCTTCGGCCAGCGTCGGCACATGCGACGGCCTAGCGTAGCTCTGGCCATAGCCGAGCGGGAAGAGAGGTCGGCCGATCGGCGATCTTGCATCCCTCGGCCAGGCGAATGACAAGCGCCCGGTGAAATCACGCCGCGGGCGGCCACCTGGCCCGGCGATGAGTACATCGGCGATGCCGCCGCCCTCGGTGCCCGGCAGCCATGCCGCGACGAACGCGTCGGAGGCGTTGATCTCGGGCGACGTGAACAGCGGACGGCCCGAAAGGAACACGGACACCACCTTGATGCCAGCCGCGCGCAGGCGCTTGAGCAGCTTGAGATCGCTGGTGTCCTGCGGACGGTAGGCGAGCGTGGGAACGTCACCCTGGAATTCGGCATAAGGATTTTCGCCGAACACGACGATCGCGACATCGGGCCGCGTCTCGAAGCGGCCGTCGGCGGACAGCGTAGCCGTTCCGCCGTTCGCGGTAACTGCTTCGGCAATGCCGTCATAGATCGACTGACCAGCCGGGAAATCCTTCTTGGTCGTATCAAGTCCTTGCCAGGTGATTGTCCAGCCACCCGCCTGTTTGGCCATGTCGTCGGCACCGTCGCCAGCTACTAGCACCCTGGTGCCGGGACGGATCGGCAACAGCGAGCCCTCGTTCTTGAGCAACACGAGGCTTTGGGCGACGGCGCGGCGTGCGATCGCGCGATGCTCCGCATGGCCGATCCGCGACGGCTCATCGCGCACTTTCCTGCCATCGAGCAGACCCAGCTTGGCCTTGACCCGAAGGATCCGCCGTACCGCGTCGTCGATGCGCGCGATCGGGATACGCCCGGCGCGAACATCTGCGATTGTATTGTCGTAGAGTCCCTTCCAGCTGTCGGGCGCCATCATTAGGTCGAGCCCGGCGTTGTATGATTGCGGGCAGTGAATCGTGGTGCAGCCATCGACCTGGCCATGCGCGTTCCAATCGCCAACGGTCAGTCCGGCGAAACCCATGCGGCCCTTCAGCACGTCGGTGATCAATGACCGATTGGCGTGATTCTTGACCCCGTTCCAGCTCGAGAAGGAGATCATGACGGTCAACGCCCCCGCGTCGATTGCTGCGGGATAGCCTTGGGCGTGGTGGGCGACCAGGAGCGACTCGCTTAACCGGGCGTCGCCTTGATCCTTCCCGCCGAACGTGCCCCCGTCGGCAAGAAAATGCTTGGCAGTGGCGGCGACATGATTTGCGGCGATAGGGTTGCCGCTGGTCAACCGCCCCTGGAGGCCAAGCGTCATGGCACGCGCATAAGTGGCAACCAGCGCCGGGTCAGACGAATAGCCTTCATAGCTTCGTCCCCAGCGCAGGTCCTGCGGCGCGGCCAGGGTCGGGGCGAAAGTCCATTCGATACTGCTCGCAGAGACTTCGTCGGCAGTTGCGGCCCCGATCTGCTGGACTAGCGCCGGGTCGTGCATCGCGCCGAGCCCGATGTTGTGCGGAAAAATGGTCGCGCCGGGCAGGTTGGAATGGCCGTGGACCGCGTCAACTCCGAACAGGATTGGAATGCCCGAGGCGCTTGCGTGGGCGCGGTACTGGCGGACCATCTCGGCCCACTTGCTGCTGGTTGCGCGTTCATCGCCGAACGGGCCGCTGTTACCGCCGGCGAGGATCGAACCCAGCGGATAGCGGTCGAGGTCCTGCGGGGTAATCGAACTGATATCGGCCTGAATGGTCTGGCCGACCTTTTGCTCCAGCGTCATGCGAGCGATGACGCGGCCGATACGAGCCTCGGTCGCAGCGTTGGTGAACGCCGCCGGACTATGCGCTCGCGGCCAGCGCAAGGGGTGCGCAGTCGCCGCTGGGCTTGTTGGCGCAAGGGAGACACGAGTGGCGCCGGAGGCCGCACCGGAGGCCGCGCTGGCAAGGAGGACGCCAACCACCGTCGCAACGAGAGCACCCCGCCCGCCAAACCGTTTTTCGTGGACCATTGCTCTCCCCCGCTCATTTTTGAGAACGTTCCCAAAGATAGGCAGGGTCTGCGTGCGAAGGCAAGTCACCAACCAGAATCAGCGGATTTTCAATCTCCAAAGAATTACCGCAGGGATCACCATCATCGCCGCCAGACTGCCCAGCAGCCCGTGATAGCCAAAGCGGCCGATCACGATCGCCGCGAGCATCGGCGAGGTTAGCGATGGCAGCGTATTCGTGAGATTGAACAGGCCTAGGTCGCGGCCAAAGCGTTCCGGATCGGGCAATTGCTGCATGGCAAAGGCCGAATGCAGCGCGAGAAAGCTGTTCGATCCCATGAGAAAAACCGCGTAGGAGGCAATCACCGCCATCCACGATCCCGTCATTGCCATCCCGGCGAGTCCGATCGCGATCAGGGCGAGCATTGCCATCAGTGGTAGCTTGCGCCGGTTCAGCGCGTCGGACAGGCGCCCGACCGAAAGGGCCACGGGGATCGCCGCGAGCTGCACGGCGGCATTCGTCCAGGCATATTCTCCGACCGAGAGTTTGCCGGACGAGACCGTGCGCAGGAAATAGAAAATGAACAGGAAAACCAAGCCCTCGGCGATCTGGACGAATAGCCGGACGAGCCATAGCGTCCACAGCGTTTCAGCCTTTGGTCGCTCGCCCTGCTCGCGACGGCGCGTGCCGGCGACCGCGCCGAACGCGGGAGCGGTGGCACGCGCCAGCAACGGCAGGAACGACATTGCGACGATCAGCATGATCAGCGCGAACTGGTGCGCGAGATCTCCTGGCACCATCGCCACACCGATCACCGACAAGGCGGCAAAGGCTGGCGCGAACGCAAGCATCCCGCCCAGCAATCCCTTCTGCTGATCGTCGAGGCTGTCGGCGGCATAGGCGGAGAGCGGTGCCAGCATCAGATTGAGCGCGACCTGCCAACCGGCCACGGCCATCACCAGCGTTCGGGGATCGTCGGCCAGGACGATCGCCAACGCACCGACGCCGGTTGCGACAAGTCCAGCTGCTGACCAGCGCAAACGCCGTCGGCGGGTCGCGCGCGGCCAGCGATCGCTCGCCCATCCCCACGCGATGTTCGATATCCCGGCAGCAATTGCGCCGATGGTGGCACAAAATGCCAGCCATCGGACGTCGCCGTCGCCGGCCAGGTCGGAGAAGCGAATCGGCAACAGCAGCGTCAGAAACGGCGTATAGGCGATCGAACCGCCCGACCAGGCGAGCGCATAGGCGACGAGGAAACCGAGCGGCTGCCGCTGCCCTGCAGATGACGGTCGGTTCACCCTAGCCGATCCGGCAGTTCACCGAAGGCTGAAGATCGGCTCCAATCCATGCTTGTTACCCCCTAGACCGAACCGGTTCGATGCCTTCGGCAAGGCTCTTGGTCAACGTTAGCTAATAGTGGCTTGATGAACAGCCGACCGAAATATTCATTCCGGGCGCCAAAGCCCGCTTGACAAAGTGAACGTTCACATTCAAATCTACCGGTGAGTTGGAAGAAGCTGACGACAGTGCGGCTCTCCAATCACCGGAGGGGGATTTCAGAATGACGAAGAGCCGCAGCCACATATTGGCGACGTTGATGGTTGGAGTGTCGCTGACCGCGATCGCCATTCCGCAGCAGGCCGCGGCTCAGACCGCCGCCCTTCCCGCCGCCGATCCTAACGCGAACAGCGAAATCATCGTGACCGGCATCCGCGGCAGCCTCAGGACGTCGCGCAATATCAAGCGCGACTCGCAGGGCGTGGTCGACGCGATCTCGGCCGAGGACATCGGCAAGTTCCCCGACACCAACCTCGCCGAGTCGCTGCAGCGCATCACCGGCGTGTCGATCGACCGCAGCAATGGCGAAGGCTCGTCGGTCACGGTCCGCGGCTTTGGACCCGACTTCAACCTGGTGCTGCTTAACGGCCGCCAGATGCCAGCCTCTGGCCTTGGCGGCGGCGGGGCGCCCGCCTCGCGCAGTTTCGATTTCGGCAACCTTGCCTCCGAAGGCATTGCTGCGGTCGAAGTCTACAAGTCGGGCCGCGCGGCCCTGCCGACAGGCGGCATCGGCTCGGTCATCAATATCAAGACCGCGCGCCCGCTCGATCGGCCCGGGCTCAAGGGTAGCTTCGGTTTCAAGGCGGTGTACGACACCTCGCGCTTCTCGGGCAGTAAGTTGTCACCCGAAATTTCGGGCATCATCAGCGACACCTTTGCCGACGACAAGATCGGGATCCTCGTCAGCGGTTCTTACCAGCGCCGCAAGTCGAGCCAGGCCCAATTCAATGCCGGCTGGCGCGAAGGGTATCTTGGCAGCGACGGCTGCCAAGAGGGGAATTGGGGTGCGCTTGCCGCCGGGCCGAACGACTGGTGCGGCAGCAGCAACAACATCGTCAATCGCCCAAAGGCAACCGACAGCTATCAGACGACGCAGAATGCGGGCTATGACTTCACCGACGTCGATCGCAAGCGGATCAACGGCCAGCTGGTGCTGCAAGCCAAGCCGACCGAAAATCTGCTAGCGACGGTCGATTATACTTTTTCGCAGAACACGGTCGACTCCCGGACCAGCAGCATCGGCGTCTGGTTCAACCATAGCAACACCAGCAGCAGCTGGACCGACGGCCCTGCGGCCAGCCCGAATTTCTATTCGGAAGTGTTCGGGCCGGGCAAGGATCTCGCGATCACCGGCGCGGTCGCAGCCAATCGCTCGACCAATCGGTCGATCGGCGGCAACCTGGCATGGCATGGCCTGGGCGGCGCGCGCCTGGAACTCGACGCGCACCACTCGACCGCGGAGAGCAAGCCGACCTCCCCCTACGGCAGCAACATCGCCGTGGGCAGCGCGATCTTCGGCGTGCAGTCGCAGAAGGTCGATTACACCCACGACATGCCGGTGATCTCGGTCGTTTTGGCTCCGGGATCGGAACTCAACGCCGCAAATATTCGCCCCGCGGGCAATGCCTTCCGCAACGCCTACATGCGCGACCGCATCAACCAGGTCTCGCTCAAGGCCGGCTATGATTTCGATACGTCGTTTATCAAGAGCCTCGATTTCGGCGCGACCCTGACCGACAACAAGGTCCGTTCGGCGTTTGGTAACATCCAGAACGACACCTGGGGTGGCACCCTGTCCGCCGCCGACACGCCGGACAATCTCTACTCCATTATCGGCTTGCCGGACCGGCTCAGCGGCATGGAAGGATCGAATGATCCGGCCATTATCCCCAATTATTTCCAGGTCGATACCGTCGGCTTGATCAATTTGCTGCAGAGTAAACTCAACATCTGCGGAGCTTCGGCCACGCCGGGCGCTTGCCTGGCGAATTACACGGTCGATCGCCGCATTCGCGAGAAATCGATCGCGCCCTACGCGCAGACGACCCACGAGTTCAATCTGTTCAGCAACCCGTCTCATCTCCGGCTGGGCGTTCGCTATGAGCGGACGAAAGTTTCGAGCTCGGCGCTCGTGCCCGTCCCGACCACGACCTTCTTGGCCGCATTCAACGAAATTTCGATCATCCAGCCGACGACATCGGACTTCACGACGCTTAAGGGTGAATATAAGAATTGGCTGCCAGCGGTTGATTTCGACGTGTCGCCGATGCGCGATTTCAAGTTGCGTGCGGCCTACAGTCACACCATCACCCGGGCCGATTATGCGAGCCTGCAGGGCGGACTGACGGTTGTCTCACCTGCCCGTCCAAATGGCGGCAGCACGGGTGCCAGCGGCAATCCCAATCTGCTGCCGTACAAGTCCAAGAATATCGATCTGTCGGCCGAATGGTATTATGGTCGCGAAAGCTATGTCTCGATCGGCTTCTTCCACAAGACGGTGAGCAACTTCATCGGGACGACGACCACGCAGGGGCCTGTGTTCGGGCTGACCAACCCTGGTCAGGGGGCTGCATTCAATGCAGCCAAGGCAGCCTTGGGCCCGAACGCGACGTTCCAGCAGATTCTGGCGTACGTCCAGACAAACTATCCCGCGCTGATTCATCGTGACGGGAATAATGCACCTGACGGCATCCTCAGCTCGCCCAGTGATCCAGCGCTGGTATTTACCGTCGGGCAGCCGGGCAACAGCGACCAAGTGGCGCACCTCAAGGGCTGGGAGTTCGCGATCCAGCATAGCTTCTGGAATACCGGCTTTGGCGCCATCCTGAACTACACGATCGTCAAGAGCGACACGCAATACGACAATGCGAAGCGCTACACCGTCACTCAATTCGCGGTGCCCGGAGTAAGCAATTCGGCCAATGCGGTCCTGTTTTACGACAAGGGCGGGCTGCAGGCGCGCGTGGCCTATAACTGGCGCGCGGGCTTCCTGGCCGGCTACGGGCTCGACCCGTTCTACGTGAATTCCTATGGTCAGTTCGACGCGAGCGCTAGCTACGAGGTGCGCAAGGGGCTGACGGTGTTCGCCGAAGGGATCAACCTGACCAACGCCGATCGCAGTGGCCATATGCGCGGCAATCAGGCGAAGTTCTTCGCGGCACCGGGCTATGCTCGCTATGCGGGAGGCGTTCGCTACAGCTTCTAAGGCTGCGGGGTTGATTCCCGGCGCTGGGTAACGGACAGTCGTTCACCAGCGCCGGGGAGGTTCGCCCGCCATTCCGGCGAAGGCGGCGGCGAAGCAGGCGGAACAGATGGAACGGCCGGTCGAGCGTATCATCATTGTCGGCGGCGGTACTGCTGGCTGGCTGGCGGCGGCCTACCTCGCCTCGCGGTCGGCCAAGTTCGCCGCGCGGCCACCGTCGATTACGCTGATCGAGGCGCCCGACATTCCGACCGTCGGGGTCGGAGAGGGCAGCTGGCCGACGCTGCGCGAGACGCTGGCAACGATCGGCATCGGCGAGGCCGAGTTCCTGCTGGCCTGCGATGGTTCGTTCAAACAGGGATCGCGGTTCGATGGTTGGCGCGATGGCGGCGCGGACGATCGCTATCTTCATCCGTTCTCCCCGCCGCCCCCGCTCGACCCGAATGAACTGGTGGCGGCGTGGCGCGGCGAGGCGCCTGACATGCCTTTCGCTGCGGCGGTGACGGCACAGGCCGAGGCGTGCGCGCGCGACCTCGCCCCGCGCCAGCGCGCGATGCCCGACTATGCCGGTGCGCTCAATTACGGTTACCACCTCGATGCGGTAAAGTTTGCGGCGTTGCTCGCACATCACGCGGTTGACCGGCTCGGCGTGCGGCACGTCGCCGACCAGGTGATCGCGGTCGAGCCTGACGACGAGGGCTATATCGCCGCCGTCACCACGCGCGACCACGGCCGCATCGAAGGCGACCTGTTCATCGATTGCACCGGCCATGCCGCGCTGTTGATCTCTGGACATTTCGGGGTCGACTGGGTTGAGCGCGGCGACGTCCTGTTCAACGACCGCGCGCTGGCGGTGCAAGTGCCGGTCGCGGGTATTTCGCCGATCGCCTCACAGACCATCGGCACCGCGCATGAGGCGGGGTGGCTGTGGGACATCGGCTTGCCAACGCGGCGCGGCGTCGGCTGTGTCTATTCGTCAAAGTTTACCGATGACGCGCGCGCCGAGGCGATCCTTCGCGAATACCTGATGCGCACTGCGCCGGATGTCGACCAGTCGTCGCTGGCACCGCGCCGGCTGGCCTTTCCAACCGGACACCGTGACCAGTTCTGGAAGGGCAATTGCCTGGCAATCGGGCTCGCCGCGGGCTTCCTCGAGCCACTCGAAGCCTCGGCGATCGTCATGGCCGAGCTGTCACTGCGCGCCCTGGCGGACAATTTCCCGGCGAACCGCGAGACGATGCCGATCCACGCTCGCCGGTTCAACGCCCGCTTTCGCGAACGCTGGGATCGGATCATCGATTTCCTCAAGCTCCATTACCTGTTGAGCCGGCGACCGGAGCCCTATTGGCAGGCGCACCGCGCGGCCCAGAGCGTGCCCGCGCATCTCGCCGACCTGGTTCGCTTGTGGCGCGGCCAGCCGCCGTCGCCGGGCGATTTCCCGCTGATCGACGAAATGTTTCCCGCCGCCAGCTATCAATATGTCTACTACGGCATGGGCGGCGCGGTCCCTGACCTAGCGTATCGGCACGGCGCTCCGCTCGATCGTTCGATCCGCGAACGGTCGCGGTCGCTGGCGGCGGCGCTGCCGACGAATCGCGCCTATCTCGACGCGTTGCGCAGCGCCGTAACGCCGCAGTCCCAGAAAGTACCGGCGGCATGAGCCAGCACCAAATTCTCGACAATGCCACTCATCGCGACCTGCGCGTCCATACCGGGGTCGGCGCGGCGCTTGGCGACAACGTGATGGCCTGTCTTGCCGTGCCGAACGAATTTCGCCGGCTGCAGAACCAGTTCCCGATCCTGTTTCGGCTGGACATCGAGCGCAACAGTTTTTCGGCACTGGCGCTGATGGGGTTCGAGCAGGACGAGAATCTGTTCATCGAGGACGGGCGCTGGGACGCCAGCTACCGTCCGCTCGCGCTCAGCATCCAACCGTTCCTGATCGGCCGCGCGTCCGATGGCGACGGACCGGGGCAGGTCCACGTCGACATGGGCCATGCCCGCATCGCCACCGATGGCGAGGGCATGCGACTGTTCGACGACACGGGCGCACCGTCGCCCTATCTCGATACCGTCGCCGAACAACTTGGGAACCTCGACGCCGGCTATCGCGAGTCAGCCGAGTTCTTTTCTGCGCTGAACCATTTCGAATTGCTCGAACCCTTCTCGCTCGACGTCGATCTGGTCGACGGATCGACCCAGCGCATGGTCGGCTATCACCTGATCGACGAGGACAAGCTTTACGCCCTCGACTCCGCCGCGCTGGGCGACCTTCACGCCGCGGGCCACCTCATGCCGGTGTTCATGGCGCTGGCGTCGCTGTCCAACATCCCGGCGTTGATCGAACGCAAGAACCGACGGGTTGGACGTGGCTGAGTCAGCTGGCGTAGATTTCGGCGCGCTGCCGCGCGTGGCCGAAGAAGTGCTGGCTGACGCCGACGCGCTCGACACCCGGCTGGCCGGGGCGACGACACCGTTCGTGGTACGAGGGCTGGTTGCCGACTGGCCGCTGGTTCAGGCGGGACGAGAATCGGGCGCCGCCGCCCGCGCCTATCTGCTGCGCCATCGCCGCGAACGCGCCTTTACCGTCGCGATCGGCCGACCGGGCGGCGGCGAGCGGTTATTCTACGATGACAAAATGGCGATAAACTTTCGTACCTTGCGCGCCAGCCTGCCCGAGATTTTTTCCGCCATCGACGCCAATGAAGGCAATCCCGCCGGGCCGGCCATGTATCTGGCATCAATCGACCTGCACGACTTTTTCAACGGCTTGCACGACGCCAACCTTGTTGCGCTGGGCGCGCGCGATCCACTCGCCAGCATCTGGATCGGCACCCCGACCCGCATCGCCGCGCATAATGATTACCCCGACAACCTTGCCTGCTGCGCGGTCGGCCACCGCCGCTTCACCCTGTTTCCGCCCGACCAGTTCGCCAACCTTTACCTTGGCCCGGTCGAACATACCCCCGCCGGGCGGACGGTCAGCATGGTCGATCTGAAGGCGCCCAATTTCGATACTTTTCCGAAATTCCGCACGGCGCTGTCGCACGCGCTGGTGGCCGAGCTTGCTCCTGGCGATGCGTTGTTCATTCCGTCGCTGTGGTGGCACCATGTCGAGGCGCTCGACCCGTTCAACGTGTTGGTCAATTACTGGTGGCGCGATAGCGCGCGCTATCTGGGTCAACCACAGGACGCACTCAACCACGCCATGCTGGCGGTCCGCGACCTGCCCGACCATCAAAAAGCTTACTGGCGCGCGCTGTTCAACCATTATGTATTCGACAATGGAGACGATGTGACAAGCCATATCCCGACCGACGCCCGGGGCGTGCTGGCGCCGCTGACGCCCGATACCGCCGGCAAGTTGCGCGCCAACCTGTTGCGGGCCTTGTCGCGGTGAACGGCCCGCGTTCGACCGACATGCGATCGACCGACTGGCCGTTGAAGCGTGTCGTCATTGCCGGCGGCGGCACCGCGGGCTGGATGGTGGCGGCCGCGATTGCGCGCACGCTGGGCCCGCTGGTGGATCTGACATTGGTTGAATCCGAGGCCATCGGCACGGTCGGTGTCGGCGAAAGCACTATCCCGCCGCTGGTCGCCTACAACCGGTTGCTGGGCATCAACGAAGCCGAGTTCATGCGCGCGACCCAGGCAACGTTCAAGCTGGGTATCCAGTTCGACAATTGGCGGGTGCTCGACGAAGGCTATTTCCATTCGTTCGGGATCTGCGGAAAAGATCATTGGTCCGCCGGATTCCAGCATTTCTGGCTGGACGCGTGCGAGCGCGGGATGGCCGGCTCCTACGGCGATTATTGTCTCGAGCTGAAAGCCGCTCAGGCCGGGAAATTCGCGCATTTGCCCGATGACCGGATGCATTATGCCTACCAACTCGATTCCGGCCTTTATGCCCGGTTCCTGCGGACTATGGCCGAAGCCGATGGCACGCGCCGCGTCGAGGGCAAGATCACCGCGGTCGAACTGGACGGCGAAAGCGGCAACATCGGCGCGCTGACGCTCGACAGCGGAACGCGTATCGAAGGCGACCTGTTCATCGACTGCACCGGGTTTCGGGCGCTGTTGATCGAGGGCGCGCTGAACGCCGGGTTCGACGACTGGAGCCACTATCTGCCCTGCGATTCGGCAATTGCCGCGCAGACCCGGTCGATCGGACCAGCGGTGCCCTTCACCCGCGCCACCGCGCATGATGCCGGTTGGCAATGGCGCATTCCACTGCAGCACCGGACCGGCAATGGCATTGTCTATTGCAGCCATTACCTCGACCGTGAAGCGGCGCTGGAACGCTTTACCGGCAACCTCCAGGGCGATCGGCTGACCGAGCCCAATTTCATTCGCTTCACTACGGGAGCCCGGCGCAAGCAGTGGCACCGAAACTGCGTCGCGATCGGTTTGTCGGGCGGGTTCATGGAGCCGCTGGAATCGACCAGCATCCACCTGATTCAGCGCGCCGTGCTGCGCTTTGTACGGATGCTGCCGCTGCGCGAGATCAGCCAGCGCGACATCGATGAATTTAACGACCAGCAGATGACCGACATGCTGCAGATCCGCGATTTCCTGATCCTCCACTACAAGGCCACCGAGCGCCGCGACAGCGCGTTCTGGCGCCATTGCGCGGCGATGGATATCCCCGACACGCTGGCTCACAAGATCGAGCTGTTCCGCGAGACCGGGCGGGTGTTCCGCAGGAATGAGGAGTTGTTCGCCGAGAACAGCTGGGTGCAGGTTATGCTGGGTCAGGGGATTACGCCGCGAAGCTATCACCCGATTGCGATGAAGTTGCCCGACGATGAAATGATCAAGCTGCTGGACACGTTGCGCGGGCAGGTCGACCAGACGGTCGCCAGCCTTCCCGCCCACGCCGAGTATGTCGCCCGCTATTGCGGCGCCAGCAAGGCCGCTGCGGCATGATCGCGGGGTTAATCCTCGCCGCCGCGATGGCTGCCGCGCCGGTTGCGCCGCCGGTAGCCGAACCTGACTGGAAGCTGGTGTGGTCGGATGAATTTGGCAGCAGTCGCATCGATCGGCGCAAATGGGATTTCGATGTCGATTGTGCCGGCGGCGGCAATGAAGAACGGCAGTGCTATACCGCACGTCGCAGCAATGCGTCCGTAGGGGGCGGATACTTGTCGATCACCGCGCGCCGCGAAACCTGGCATGGCCCGGCTCAGATGCACGGACAGCCGGGGAGTACCGGCGGCGCCAAGGAAGCCACCAAGTCGTTCACCTCGGCGCGGCTCGTGACCCGCGGCAAGGCATCTTGGCGCTACGGCCGAGTCGAAGTCCGCGCTCGGCTTCCGCTCGGCCAGGGCAGTTGGCCAGCGATCTGGATGTTGCCGGAGAAATGGCGCTACGGCTCCTGGCCGCGCTCGGGCGAGATCGACATCATGGAAGCGGTCAACCTTGGCACGCCTTGCGTAAAGTGCGCCGGCGGGCGTGAAAATCATGTCCTCGGAACGATCCATTTCGGTGATCACCCACCGGCTAACAAATATCTGTCGACCGAAGTCGAGTTGTCGGGTGCAATCGACGGATTTCACACATATCGCGTCGACTGGTCCCCCGAACGCATTGCCTGGTCGGTCGATGGCCGGCCCTATGTTGAGCGGCTGCTGGGCGAATGGTCGACCCCGACCTCGACCGATCCGCATGCGCCGTTCGACCAGCCCTTTCACCTCATCCTGAATCTGGCGATCGGCGGTCACCTGCCCGAGGGTCGCAACCTCGGCGGCGTGAGCCTTTCCGGCTTTCCACGATCGATGCAGGTCGATTGGGTGCGGGTGTGGCAACGCCAGGATGAATTGGCTAGCCCGGACCGAAGCAAGGGGGCAGAATGGGACGGCGTCGCCAAGCGGTAACGATCAAGCATGTGGCGGCCGATGCGGACGTCTCGTTGCAAACGGTGAGCCGGGTCATCAATAATGAGGCCGGCGTTCGGCCGGAGATGAAGCAGCGCGTCCAGGAAGCGATCGACCGGCTCGGCTATGTGCCATCGCTGGCCGCCCAGCGGATGAGCGGGTCGCGCTCCTACCTCATCCTGGCGCTCAACGATCGTGACCGCACCATTGCCGACTGGCGCAGCCGCGAAGGTGCCGACTGGGTCGACCAGATGTTGCTCGGCGGCATGATCAAGGCCGCGGAATACGGCTATCGGCTGATGTTGGAACTGGTCGACACGCATAATGACCATGTCGAGCGTGAGTTGCGCGCCACGATTGCCGCGCTTCAGCCGGACGGCGTCATCCTGACCCCTCCGCACAGCGACAATCCGCTGATCACCGCCATGCTCGCGGAACAACAGATCAGCTTCGCTCGCATTGGCACGAAACAGCCGGGGCCAGGCATTTCGATCACGATGGACGACGAAAATGCCGCGGCGATGGCGACCCGCCACTTGATCGATCTGGGCCATCGTCGGATCGGCTTCATTTCGGGTTCACCCGAATATTCGCTCAGCGCGTGGCGGGTCGACGGGTGGCGTACGGCGATGAGCGAGGCCGGGCTCGCGATCGATGGGATGCTGGCAAAGGGCGACTTCAGCTTCGCGTCGGGGACCCACGCGGCCGGTAACTTGCTATCGCTCACCGATCCGCCAACCGCGATCATCGCCAGCAATGACCAGATGGCGCTTGCAACTCTTCGAGAGGCAAACTGCCGAGGATTGGCGGTCCCAGATCAGTTATCGCTGATCAGCTTCGACAATACGCCGATCGTTCGCTTCGTGCAGCCGCCGCTGACCGCGATAGACCAGCCGATTGCCGGGTTGGCGTCGAAAGCGGTGGAGTTGATCGTCGCACACCAACGTCGCTCGGAACTAACCCAAACGTCGGTCGTCGTCGCTGCCACCCTGGTCGTCCGCAACTCGACCGCTCCGCCACAGCGGCGATAGCCTCTCGACCTTTCAGGCGGCCGCCTGTTCGAGCTGCTCGCTCGCCTCGATCCAGCGCGCTTCGGCGGCTTCGAGTTCGGCGGCAAGTTTGGCTCGGCGGCGGGAGAGTTCGGTCATCGGCAAGGCGGCGAGATCGGGTGACGCGCTCGACGGGTCGAACATCGCGCGGTCAAGGGCGGAGCATTCCGCCGCCAGTTTCGCGCTGGCCTTCTCGGCGTCGGTCGCCGCCTGCTTGAGCGCCTGGGCGTCCTCGCGAGCCTTCGCTGCGGCCTTCTTGTCGAGCTTGGCGGGCTTGGCCTTGGCCTCGCCCTTGGGCTGGTTCCGACCGAGCACGAAGTCGATATAATCGTCGATCGACCCGGCATAATCCAGCGCCCGACCGTCCTCAACCAGCACCAGCCGATCGGCGGTCAGTTCGACCATGTGGCGATCGTGGCTGACGAGGATCACCGCCCCGTCATAGCCGTTCAACGCCTGGACCAGCGCTTCGCGACTGTCGACGTCGAGGTGGTTGGTCGGCTCGTCGAGGATTAGCAGGTGCGGCGCGTCGCGCGTGATCAGCGCCAGCGCCAGCCGCGCCCGCTCGCCGCCCGACAGCTTCGCCACCCGCGTCACCGCCTTGTCGCCCGAAAATCCGAACCGGCCGAGCTGCGCGCGCACCGCGCCGGGCGTCTTGCCCTTCATCATGCGCGTCATATGCTCGAGCGGCGTATCGTCGCCGTGCAGTTCCTCGACCTGATACTGGGTGAAATAACCCACCCGCATCTTGCCCGAGGCGTGCACCTCGCCCTCCATCGGCGCGAGCTGCGCCGCCAGAAGCCGGGCGAGCGTGGTCTTGCCGTTGCCATTGCGCCCCAACAGCGCGATGCGATCGTCGGGATCGATCCGCAGGTTGAGCTTGCGCAGGATCGGCGCGCCCTCGGTGTAGCCGACCGCCGCCATGTCGAGCGTGATCAACGGAGGTTTCAGCTCGGTCGGCGACGGGAAGTCGAAGCTGAGGCTCGGATCGTCGGCCATCGCCGCGATCGGCTGCATCTTGGCGAGCATCTTCGCGCGCGATTGGGCCTGCTTGGCGGTCGATGCGCGGGCCGAGTTGCGCGCGATATAATCCTGCAGCCGGGCGCGCTGGGCGTCCTGCGAGGCCTGCGCTGCGGCGATCTGCGCCATCCGCTCGGCACGTTGTCGCTCGAAGCTGTCATAGCCGCCGGCGTAAAGCGTGACCTTGCCGCCCTCGAGGTGGAGGATCGTGTCGACGACATTGTTGAGCAGGTCGCGCTCGTGGCTAATCACCACCAGCGTGCCGGGGTAAGCCTTGAGGAAATTCTCGAGCCACAGCGTCGCCTCGAGGTCGAGGTGGTTCGACGGCTCGTCGAGCAACAGGATGTCGGGCTCGGAGAACAGCAGCGAGGCGAGCGCGACGCGCATCTTCCACCCGCCCGAATAGCTATCGAGCGGTTGGCCCTGCATTTCCTCATCGAACCCGAGCCCGAGCAGGATCCGCGCCGCGCGGGCGTCGGCGGTATAGGCGTCGATCGCCAGCAGCCGCTCATAGACATGGCCGAGCCGATCGGGATCGTGGCAGCTTTCGGCCTCGGCCATCAGCGCGGCGCGCTCGGTGTCGGCGGCCAGCACTGTCTCGAACGGCGTGCGCTCCCCCGACGGCGCGTCCTGCGCGATATAACCGAGGCGGGTCTTGCGCGGCATCTCGATCTCGCCCTCGTCGGGGTCGAGCTGGCCGATCATGACCTTCATCAGGGTTGACTTGCCGGCACCGTTGCGGCCGATCAGCCCGACCCGCGCGCCCGGCGGTATCGGCGCGGTGGCGCGGTCGAGGATCGTGCGCCCGCCAAGGCGTACCGTGATTCCGTTGATATTGAGCATGGCGCGTCCTTAACAGGGAAAGGCGACAAAGTTAAGGCGGTCTAATCGCGTCCCAGCGCCGCCCGCGCCGCCCGCCACTTTTCACCGAGCATGTCGTCAAGCCCGACCGGGTCGAACGGGTCGAGCCCCGATCCCGGGTAAAGACAATATTCGCCGAACAACGGCTGGCCAGGAACGTCGTAAAAATCGACGCGGACAAAGTCGTGGCCCTGGCCAAGCGCTTTCGTTGGCGGGGCACAGCATCGCCCACAAAAACGGCGCATCCGACGAAAAGGTTGCGATTCAGGTGGCGATTTCGTGTCGACGGCGGCTCATGACGAGTCCGATCGGCAGCACGATCGCGATCGCCCCGATAATGAACAGCCCGCTTTTCGGGTCGGCGATCACAAAGCCGCTCAGCAGCCCGGCGTCGAGCACTATCGCGAGCGCCGGCAACCACGGATACAGCCGCGCACGCCACGGCCTGCCCAAGTCGGGCTGGTCGCGCCTGAGCTTGAACAGGGACAATTCCACGACCAGCGTCGGCACAATACCAAGCGCCGCCATGATCACGAACACCGTTTCGAAGCTTCCGGTGAAAACCAGCCCAAGCGCCGCGATGAAGGTCATCGCCAACGCAACCCAGGGCGACCCGCCACGATTGACCCGGCCGGCGACCGAAGGAAATAATCGGTCTTCGGCCAAAGCGTAAAGAACCCGCGATGCAACCATCACGCCGGCATTGCAGCAAGTGATCACGATCAACGCCGCGCCGGCCGCGACCAGCTTGACCGCGTCGGGGCCGAGCAGCGGCGTCAGCGCATCGGCGATCGGCAGCTTGGACTGGCGAAGCTGGGCCAGGGTCAAGGCATGGTTCAGCGCGAAGGTGACGAGGATGAAGAGCAGGCCCGTCGTAATGATGGTGGTAAAAATAGCGCGCGGAATATTGCGCCCCGGATCGACGTCTTCACCGCCAAAATAGGCGCCATTGGGCCAGCCAGCGTAGGCACCGATGATCGTCTGGTAAGCGATCACCAACGCTGCGAAGCCAAATGGAGCGGTCGTCACCGCAGCCGACAAGTCTGACTTCGCCATCGGCGCCGCCGCGGGCACGGCGACGAAGATCAACGCGACGACGCCGAGCAGGAACAGTGTCTTGAGCGCGCTTCCGACCAGCTGCGATCGCTCGCCCTCACGATCACCCGCGCGGGCACCGACGACAGCGGTCAGCACGGCTACCGCGATCCCCATCTTGTTGGTCGCGAGATCGGGAAAGATCAGCGCCAGGAATTCTCCGCCGAGCAGGGCCAGCGACGCGATGGAGGCGACGCTGCCCAGCCAGTCAGTCCACCCCACGAGTAGCCCGCCCGGCTCACCAAAAGCTTCGCGCGCTGGAATCATCTGCCCGCCCGACTTGGGCCACAGCGTCATCACCTCGCAGACGACATTTGCCTGGATCAGTGAGTGAATGCCGACCGCGATCCACAACAATAGGGCGATGCTCGTATCGGGCACCGCGTCGAGCACAGTCGCGGGCGTGCGCAATATGCCTCCGCCGATGACCGACCCAAGCCCGACCGCAAGCGCGAACGCCGGGCCGAGCACGCGCAGGAGATGCCCCGCCGGTTGCTGCCCCTGCCCCTGCCCCGCCATCGCCGCTTGCCCCCCGCGCACTCGACCCAAGCTGCACGGCTATCCGACAATTGTCGAGCCGCCGGTCCGCCGCTAGGGAGCCGTCATGAATGTCCTCGTTACCGGCGCCGCCGGCTTTATCGGCTCGTCCGTTACCCGCCGCCTGATGGAGCGCGGCGACCGCGTTGTCGGGATCGACAACCTCAGCGACTATTATTCGGTCCAGCT
>NZ_JANYGG010000079.1 GCF_025362505.1 Sphingomonas sp.
GCCTGCCGTGACTCTTGGGAAAATACGGCTCAAGCCGCGCCATCTGCTCGTCCGTCAGCCAGTACAGGTTGCTCATGCTCCGTCTCCTTGCGGAGCCTGAATCAGATCGCGCCTCTCAAATCAATGGGTCCTGACCCTAGAGTTACCGGACCAGTCAATGGGGACGATAATATGCGCAGCTTTATCAAACTCGTCCGAAACACCCAAGGTGCGACCGCGATCGAATACGGCCTGATCGCCGCGCTCATCGCCGTTGCGGCCATCGGCGCGATGCAGGGCATCGGCACGAAGCTGAACTCGACGTTCAACAACGTTTCAACTTCGCTGGTCTAACCGCGTTTCGTCATGCGGAGTTGAAAAGCCCGTCGCCCCGGTGGTGCCGGGGTTTTTACGCGTTGACCGCGTCGCGTCGCGCGGCCATCGCTCCGCGCCATGCGCTTCTTTTCCGACAATGCCGCCGCCTGTCATCCGGCGGTGCTCGACGCCCTCGCCGAGGCGAACCGGCTCGACACCGCCTATGATGGCGACGCGTGGAGCAGACGGCTCGACGGCGCTTTCTCCGACCTGTTCGAAACACCGGTCCGCGCGCTGTGGGTGACCACCGGCACCGCCGCCAACTGTCTCGCGCTCGCCGCGCTGTGCCCGCCCGAAGGCGCCATCTTGTGCCACCGCGACGCGCATATCGAGGTTGATGAAGCCGGCGCGCCGGAATTCTTCACCCACGGCGCGAAGCTGACCTTGCTCGAGGGCGAGGGCGCGAAACTGCTCCCTGAGACAATCGAAGCCGCCTGCGACCGCGTCCGCGCCGACGTCCACCAGGTCCAGCCGCACGCGCTGGCGGTCACCAACGCCTCCGAATATGGTCTCGTCTACCGCGCCGCCGAGGTCGCCGCGATCGGCGAGGTCGCCAAGCGCCGCCGCCTCGGTTTCCACATGGACGGCGCGCGCTTCGCCAACGCCGTCGCGTCGACCGGCGAATCGCCCGCCGACGTGACGTGGCGCGCGGGAGTCGACGCGCTCAGCTTTGGCTTCGTCAAGAATGGCGGGATGAGCGCCGAGGCGCTGATCTTCTTCAACACCGCGCTCGCCGACGAAACCCTTCGCCGCCGCAAGCGCTCGGGCCACTTGCTGTCGAAGGGCCGCTACCTCGCCGCGCAATTGCTCGCGCTGCTCGAGGACGACCGCTGGCTTGCCAACGGCCGCGCCGCCAACGCCGCCGCAACGGCCCTCGCCGAAGCCGCCGGATCCGAACGCCTGGTCCACCCGGTCGAAGCCAATGAGCTGTTCGTCCGCATGACCCCCGCCGAAGCCGCCCGCCTGCGCGCCGCCGGTTATGACTTCTACGACTGGGGTCCCGGCGAGGCTCGTTTCGTCACCAGCTGGGACCAGGACATGGCCGCAGTCGCCGGCCTCGCCGAGGCGATCCGAGCGCTGTGATCAACCCTGCAAGCGGCGAGCATCGCTTCCGCGGGATCATCCTGCCGTTCATCGTCTTCACCGCGATCTGGGGCTCGACCTGGATCGTCATCCGCGACCAGCTCGGGGTCGTTCCGCCGCAATGGTCGGTGACTTATCGCTTCATCCTGGGGGCCGCCGCGATGGCGGTGATCGCCAGGTTCAAGGGCCACAAGCTTGCCCTGACGCGCGGCGGTCTCGGCGTCGCGCTTTTCATCGGCGTCACCCAATTCTGCCTCAACTTCAACGCCGTCTACCTTGCCGAGCGCCACGTCACCTCCGGCGTCGTCGCGACCGTATTTGCGTTGCTGCTGATCCCCAACAGCCTGCTCGCCTGGGCCTTCCTCGGCCAGCGTCCCGGCCTGCGCTTCATCGCCAGCGCGGGCATCGCCGTCGTCGGCATCGCGCTGATGATCGTCCACGAACTTCACGACAGCCGCGCCACCACCGAGCAGATATTGGTCGGTATCGGCCTGACCCTGTTCGGTATGCTCGCCGCCTCCAGCTCCAACGTCATCCAGGCGCGCGAGGAGGCGAGGCACATGCCGATGAGCGTGCTGCTCGCATGGTCGATGGGCATCGGCGCCGCGATCGACGCCGTCGTCGCGCTGGTCGTCGCCGGGCCGCCAGTGTTCGACCCGCGTCCCGCCTATTGGCTCGGCCTCGCTTACCTTTCGCTGGCCGCCTCGGCACTCGCCTTCAGCCTTTATTTCCCGGTCGTCCGCAAGATCGGCCCGGGCAAGGCGGCCTATTCGAGCGCACTCGTCCCGATCATCGCGATGGCGTTGTCGACCGGGCTCGAAGGCTATCGCTGGACGTTGCTCGCCGGCGCCGGCGCCGCTCTCGCGCTCGGTGGGATGGTGCTGGCGTTGAGCGGCGGCGGCAAGGGGCGCACCACCCCACGCTGATCGACCGGCAGGTCGGCGAGGTGCGCCGCCTTCCACGCCATCGCCCGGTGCACCCGGTTCGACCCCGACGGATGGTCGAAGAACAGCGCCTCCTCGACCCGCCCCGGCTCGATCTTGCGATATTCGCTGAGCTGCATCGCGCTCTGGGCAAAGCCGTCGGGCTCGCGCGCCGCGTCGAGCCCGAAGTTGTCGGCCTGGATCTCGTGCCGCCGGATGAGCGTATTGGTGATCGGAGTCGCGACCAGCATGATCAGCGACACCATCAGGAAATAGACCGGCACCGCGGCGAGGTCGGCAGGCCCATTGACGCCCCACCGCGCGCCATGGCGCGCGATCAATCGCGGTACCGACCACCACAGCGCGAACATCACCCCCACCAGCAACAGCGCGAATTGCGCGATCATCCACTGGATGTGGTCGAGCACATAATGCCCCATTTCATGCCCCATGACCGCCTTGACCCCCGCCGGAGTCGAGCGGTTTAGGAGATTGTCGTTGAGCGAAATGCGGATCGTCGGCCCCAGCCCCGAGACGTTCGCGGAGACTCGCTTCGACTGTTTCGATGCGTCGAAGACATAGACATTGTCGGCCGGGATATGGTTGGCGTGCGCCATTCCCAGGATCTGGTCGCGTAGCGGACCCGCCGCCATCGGCGTATATTTGTTGAGCAGCGGCGAGATGTATACCGGCTGGATCATTACGATGAAGGCGAGCAGCAACGTTACCGCCCCCGCCGACCACAGCCACCAGCGGCGAGGCGACCAGCGGATCAAGGCGAAGACGATTCCGATCAGCACCGCCATGATCAGCGCGTTGACCGCAAGCACGATCGCCTGCTCGCCGAGCCATCCGCCAAACGACTGATTCATCAGCCCATAATGTTTCTCGCGGACAAAGCCGGCGTAGATTTCCCACGGCGCGGTCAGCAGCGCGCCGATGAAGACGAATGGCACCGCAAAGAGCATCGCCTGGAGGAACCGCCGCCGCGTGATCCGCTCGGCGAGGTCGCGCCACTTCGCTGACCAGCCGAGGCGCAGCATGACGAGGTAGGACAGCACCCCGACCAGCGCGCTCCACAGCAGCATCCAGTATCCGCCCTCGAAATAAGCGTCCGACTTCGCCCGCGCGGCGCCGGACAGCGTGTCGAGATAGGCGCGCGACGCGGCCTCGACGTCGAACGTCGGCGCAATGGCGGCAAGCGTGGTGAGCATGATCAATTTCCCCCGAGTTCCGGGCGTATTATTCTAACAACACACCTTTGGCCAGTCCGTTGGCAGATCGACCAACGGCGGGGTTTTCGTGCATTGCCACCCACCGGCGCGCTCCCTAGCTAGTCGCCATGGATATCCGTACCGCGCCCGCCGCCGCCGCCCACGCCGAAACCCGCCGCGGCGATTACCGCCCGCCCGACTGGCTCGTCCCCGAAGTCGCACTCGACTTCACCCTCGACCCCGACCGATCGACAGTGCGCGCCCGGCTGATCGTCGAGCGCAACGGCGCGCACGACCGGCCGCTCCGGCTCGAAGGCGACGGGATCGCCGCTACCTGGCTCAAGGTCGATGGCGCGCCCGTCGAGCCGGTGATGGATGGCCCGACGCTGGTCATCACGCTTTGTGGCGACCGCGCGACGATCGAGACCGAAGTCGCGCTCCACCCCGCCGCCAACAGCAAGCTGATGGGGCTCTACGCCTCGGGCGGGATCCTCTGCACCCAGTGCGAAAGCCAGGGCTTCCGCCGCATCAGCTTCCACCCCGATCGCCCCGACGTCCTGTCGGTCTACACCGTGCGAATGAGCGCCGACAAAGCGCGCTTCCCGGTGCTGCTCGCCAACGGCAACTGCACCGCGTCGGGCGACGGCCAGGGCGGTACCCACTGGGCCGAGTGGAACGACCCTTTCCCCAAGCCGTCCTATCTGTTCGCGCTGGTTGCCGGCGATCTCGCCCCCAACCGCGACAGCTTCACCACCATGTCCGGTCGGAATGTCGATCTCGGCATCTGGGTGCGCGAAGCCGACCTCGCCAAGACCGCCCACGCGATGGCCGCTCTCAAATCGTCAATGGCGTGGGACGAACGCACCTACGGCCGCGAATATGACCTCGACCTGTTCAACATCGTCGCGGTCGACGATTTCAACTTCGGCGCGATGGAGAACAAGGGGCTCAACATCTTCAATTCGCGCTACATCCTGGCCGACGCCGACACCGCGACCGACGGTGATTTCGACGCCATCGCCGGGGTCGTCGCGCACGAATATTTCCACAATTGGTCGGGCGATCGAGTCACCTGCCGTGACTGGTTCCAGCTCAGCCTCAAGGAAGGCTTCACTGTCTTCCGCGACCAGGGGTTCTCCGCCGACATGGGCTCGGCGGCGGTCAAGCGGATCGACGACGTCCGCGTGCTGCGTTCGGCGCAATTCCCCGAGGATGCCGGCCCGCTCGCCCATCCGGTGCGCCCCGAGAGCTATCTCGAGATCACCAACTTCTACACCGCCACGGTGTACAACAAGGGCGCCGAAGTCATCGGCGTGATGCGCACCATCCTCGGCCCGGACCGCTTCCGCGCCGGCTCCGACCTCTATTTCGACCGCCACGATGGCGAGGCGGTGACCTGCGAGGATTTCGTCAAGGCGATGGAGGATGCGAGCGGCATCGACCTCGCCCAGTTTCGCCTGTGGTACAGCCAGGCCGGTACGCCGACCGTCACCGCGCGGCTCGATCAGGACGGCGGCAGGACGGTGCTGCACTTGTCGCAATCCGTCCCCGCGACCCCCGGCCAGTCGACCAAGCAGCCGATGGTGATCCCGCTCAGGACCGCGCTGATCGGCCGCGACAGTGGCGCCGAGCTTGCGCCCGCGCAGGTCATTCTGCTGACCGAGGCCGAGCAGGCGATCGCCTTTGACAGCATCACCGAACCGGCGATGCTGTCGATCAACCGCGACTTCTCGGCCCCGATCATCCTCGACGTGACGCGCGCGGCGGGCGAGCTTGAATCCCTCGCCGAGCACGATCCCAACCCGTTCGCCCGCTACGAAGCGCTGCAGGAACTGATGCTCCGCACGCTCATTGCCGGCGCCAGTGGCAAACCGGTCGATCCCGCCCCGGTTATCGAGGCGATGCGCCGCACGCTGGCCTCGAACGCGCTCGACCCGGCCTTCAAGGGCGAAGCGCTGCTCCTGCCGTCGGAGAGCATGATCGGCGACCGTATGCCATTGGTCGACCCCGACGCGATCCACGCCGCGCGCGAAGCCTTGCGCCGGGCGATCGGCGTCGCCTTGGCCGACCCGCTCGCCGCCGCGCAACGCGAGGGCGCGCCCGGCAGCGACCTGTCCCCCACCGCCAAGGGCATCCGCCGCCTGCGCAGCGTCGCGCTCGGGCTCATCGCCGCCGGCGACACGCTGCGCGGCGCGGCGCTGGCCAAGGCGCAGTTCGACAGCGCTGACAATATGACCGACCGCCAGGGCGCGCTCGGCATCCTCGTCAGCGTCGACGCGCCCGAGCGGCAGGCCGCACTCGACGGCTTCTACGACCGCTACCAGGCGGATTCGCTGGTGGTCGACAAATGGTTCGGGCTGCAGGCAGCGGCGCAGCGTCGCGATACCCTCGCCGCGGTCAAAGCCCTCGCCCGTCACCCCGATTTCAGCATGACCAACCCCAACCGGTTGCGTTCGCTGGTCGGCAGCCTCGCGATGAACCAGTGGGCGTTTCACACCGCGTCGGGCGAGGGCTATCGCTTCCTCGCCGACATGATCCTCGCGTCCGACCGGATCAATCCGCAGACCGCGGCACGGCTCGTCCCCCCGCTCGGCCGCTGGCGCCGGTTCGAGCCCGGCCGCGCGGCGCTGATGCGCGCCCAGCTCGAGCGGATCGTCGCCGAGCCAAACCTGTCGAAGGACGTGTTCGAGCAGGTCTCGAAATCGCTCGCCTGACAGCAGGACACGCGGGATTAACCCGTCGTCGATTAAGGTGGTGCAATGATCCCGATGCGCCACTCGACAATCTTCAAGAACCGCTGGTGGGCGGGTCTGTGGGCGGCGGGCATCCTGTGGTTTGCGCTCGACGTCGCCGGGGGCAGTGACGAAGCGGTGCAGGCGCAGGCCAACAACATCGTCGCGAACGACGCGACGGGCGCGCCGGTAACCGACGAGCAGGCCCGCCAACTGGCGCAGGCGATCAACTCGATCTGACCGCCCGCGCCCTTCGCCAGTTCGCCTTAAACGGCGTCGTTCTTTTCCTCCTCGAACGTCACCGCGACGTCGCCATTGGCCGACAGCCGCACCCGGTCGCCCTCGATGTCGGCAACGAGCCCGCGCGAGATATAGTGGTGATGGCCCTCGTGGCTGCCCTCGCCGCTGTCCTTCTTGGTCAGCTTGATGCGGTCGCCGTCGATGTGGTCGACCGTCCCGACATGCACGCCGTCGGCGCCGATCACTTCCATATGTTCCTTGATGTCCTCGAACCCGGCCATGCTGTTTCTCCTTCGCGTTGCGTGATCCCCTAACGCCGGGGCCGCGCGAAGGATGCGTCAGCCCTTCTCGATGAGCCCGCTCTGGACGATATGCCAGCGGCGCTGCTCAGGCGTCGAACCGTCGACATCATTGACCCGCCGAAGCGTCAGCGGCCCGATGAAATTGAACCGCCTGCCGGCCTTGTCCAGTCCGTACAGCCGCAGTGGCACCTGGACGAAGCTCGATCCCATCGCTCCTTCCTGGTCATGGGGCTTGCCGACCTCGCCATGAACCTCGCGGAACGTCGCAAGCGTCGCCGGAGCGAGCGGCCCCTGATTGATTCCCGCGCGCCACGCCTTGTCGGCCGCCGCGAACTTGCCCTGCTCGATCAGCGCGGCATAAAGCTGCACGACCTGCCCCGCCCCCTCGGCGCTTTTCGGGTCGATCGGCCCCTTGGGCTCGGCCAGCGGGGTGCGATCGTCGGGCAGCCCGCCTTCCGTTCCCGGCGAGCCCGGTTCGGGCACCACGGCGGGCTGCGCCTCATTGGCGATCGGCTTGACCGGCGATCCGATCGCCACCGTCGCGTTGACCGGAGTCCCCTTATTCTCGATCGGGGCCCCAGAATTGCACGCGGCGAGCAGCAATAGGCTCACGAAAATCATTCTTTTCATCATGCACAAGCGCACCTTAAAGCGTATCGTTCCGGGCCGGGAGGAACCACATCCGGCACCACGAGTTTGTTTCACATGCTCAATAAGCCTCAACAGGGAGACGACCGATGGACAATGACGAACGCCCGGTAGAGCACACGACGATCATCGAAACCGGCAATGGCGGCAATGGCGGCATCGTCGCCGTTGTCGTGCTGATCATCGTCGTGCTGGTTTTGCTGTTCCTGTTCCGTGACCAGCTCGGCTTCGGCAGCAAGTCGTCGACGATCAACGTCCCCGACAAGATCGAAGTCAACATCAACTGATCCCCAGCCGCCGCGGTCTTTCCCCATCGCGGCGCCCTCGATTTGAATCTCCCCGCGAGCGACGGTAACGCGCCCCCGTGGCAATCTTCAGGGGGCGAATATGACGCGCGGTCTCGACGAAACGCACCAACCATCGCGAACAAGCTGGGTCGCCAGCGCGAACGGCCACCCCGATTTCCCGATCCAGAACCTGCCGCTCGGCGTCTTTTCGTCGCCCGGCGGTGATCCACGCATCGGTGTCGCGATCGGCGACCGGATCCTCGACGTGCGCGCCGCCGCCGCCCTGCTCGACCCGGCCTGGCAGCGCGCCCTGTCGCAGCCCATCCTCAACGACTGGTTCGCCCACGGTCCGGCCGACGCCACCGCGCTTCGCCGCCGCCTGTCCACTTTGTTGAGCGACCCCGCGCACCGCGCCGAAGTCGAACCCCACCTCGCACCCCAGGCCGAGGCGACGATGCACCTTCCCGCGCGAATCGGCGACTACACCGATTTCTACGTCGGCATTCACCACGCGACCAACGTCGGGCGCCTGTTCCGCCCCGACGCGCCGCTGCTGCCCAACTATAAATATGTGCCGATCGGATACCACGGCCGCGCCAGCTCGGTTCGCGTTTCGGGAACGCCGGTCATCCGCCCCAGTGGCCAGCGCAAAGCCCCGCAAGCCGACGAGCCGACCTATGGCCCGACCCAGCGCCTCGATTATGAACTCGAGCTCGGCCTATGGATCGGTCAGGGCAACGACCTTGGCTCGCCCATCCCGATCGGCGAAGCGGGCGAGCATATCGCCGGCTACTGCCTGCTCAACGACTGGTCGGCGCGCGAAATCCAGGCGTGGGAATATCAGCCGCTCGGACCGTTCCTCGCCAAGAATTTCCTCACCAGCATCTCGCCGTGGGTGATCACCGTCGACGCGCTCCTCCCGTTCCGCCGGGCGATGCCCCCGCGCCCAGCGGGCGATCCCGCCCCGCTGCCCTACCTCGCCGACCCCGCCAACCAGGCGAGCGGCGCGCTCGGCATCGCGCTCGAAGTCACCCTCACGACCGAGGCGATGCGCGCCGCCGGCCTCCCCCCGCACACCCTGTCGCGCGGCGAGGCGGCAGCGGCGATGTACTGGTCTGCGGCGCAGATTGTCGCCCATCACAGCGCCAACGGCTGCAACCTCCAGCCAGGCGACCTGATCGGCACCGGCACGCTGTCGATTGCCGAAGACAGCGGTCTCGGCTCGCTGCTCGAGATCAGCGAAGGCGGCAAGGCCCCGGTTACCCTCGCCAACGGCGAGACGCGCTCCTTCCTCGAAGACGGCGACGAACTGACGATGAAAGCCTGGTGCGAGGTGGCAGGGGCGGTCCGAATTGGGTTCGGGACCTGTTCCGGACGGGTCCTCCCCGCGCGCTAGAAATCGGTGATTCCCGGCGACCATTGCGCGCTCGTATCCAAAGGCGCATGGTTGCACCGCTCGGCTGGTTTATCCGGATGGAACCCGCTTGAGTCACCCGCTCCCGAGCAACTTGCTCCGACCGCGCACGATACGCGCGCCGCTGATCGTCATGCTCGCCGGCTCAGGCGCGCTGTTGGGCGCCGCCGGCGGACGCGGCGTCGCGCCGATGATCCCGCCCTCCTACCGCGCCGCCGCGCAAGTCGAATTCGTCCAGGCGCCCGGCACGGCCCCACTGTCGGACGCCGCCCGCGACGCGCGGATCGACGGCTTTGTCGAAACAGCGCGCGCCCTCCCGGTCGGCACGGCGGCGCTGCAAGGCGGAGGCCTGCGCGACGACCCCGAACTCGCGCGCGATGCCCTCGTACTCGGGAATGGCGATCAGGCCTTGGCGATCGCGCTGCTCGACCGCGTCCGTCCCGAGCGGGTCGGGGCGACCACGCTCATCCGGATCGAGGCGACGAGCGCCGATCCCTCCCGCGCCGCGCGCTACGCCGACGCGCTCGCCAAGGCGCTGATCGCCCGCTCGCTCGCCGACCGGATGACCGACATCTCGCCGCCCGACGCGCTGCTCGATCGCGACCTTACCGCCAGCCGCCTCGCCGCCGAACGCGCCGATGTCACCCTCGCCGCTTTTCGCGCGAACAACGCCGACGGCGCCACCCAGGGCGACGCGCTCGTCGACCAGCTCCGCAGTGCCCTCGCCACCGCGCGCGGCGACGAAGCGGCGGCGGCGGCGCGCGCCTCGTCGGCCGGGGGCAGCGTCGTCGTCTCCGCCTCGACGATCGGCCAGAACGGCACCGCCAGCCTCGCCCAGTTGCGCACCCAGCGCGCCGAACTTGCCCGCCGCGTTGCGCAACTCGGCGACCGCTTCGACCACGCCTACCCGCCGCTGACCAGTGCCCGGGTCGAACTCGGCGAGCTCGATTCGGCGATCGCCGCCGAACTCCACTCGCTGTCGCGCAGCGCCCGTGCCGAGGCCACCGCCGCGACCTCGCGCGCCGCCGCGCTCGACCGCGGTCTCGCCAGCGCCGAGCAACGCCGCGCCCGCACGATCGGTGCCGGGGCCGAGATCGCCCGGCTCCAGCGCAACTCCGACACCGCGCGCGAAGCCTATCGCCAGTTGCAGGCGAGCCTCGTCCAGCGCGCAACCGATCGCAGCATCGCCCGCTCCGAACTCCGCCTCGCCGCCCCCGCCGCGCCGCCGCTCCGCCCGTCCTCGCCCGACCGGCTGCTGCTCAGCCTGTTCGGCGCACTGGCGCTCGGCATCGCCGGCGCGCTCGCCGGGCTGTGGCTGCAGCGTCCCCGGCTTGACGCACCCGCCGTCCTGTTCGCGGTTTAATAAGTGCTTTTGTATCGCGCAGTCTGTGCCGGCCCGTACCCCCGCCCGGCACAGTTTTGCCGAAACAGGCTTTAATAAGTGCCGATCGTCCCGGCCCCCGCGGCGGGCGCGCGAGATGGCGGCATCGCCCGGGTGAAGATCGCCGACCCCGCCGTCGCCGCGTGAATCGCCAGCGTCCCCGCCGGCATGTCGACCGCCACCCGGTCGCACCAGTAACGCGCGCTGTCGTCGACCCTCAGCGCGGTGCCGATCAGCGTGCCCCCACTGGCAAGGTCGCCCATGTCGCCCTCTGCCCGGCTCCCCGCGAGCCAGCTCACCGAGGTGTTGATCGACCGCATCGTCCCGCCGCGATTGGCGCGATAGACCCCCGCGACGTCGAGCCCGACGACATTCTCGTGCGTCGTCCAGCCGTTGCACGACACGCCCGGCGCGCGGCCATTGTTGCTCGCCGAACAGTTGACCGTGACGACATGCGTCGCGGCGGTCGGCGCGGTGCTGTTGTGGACGTTGAAGCCGTCGGTGGCGTTGGCGTCGGCGGCGCAGTTGAACAAGGCGGCGAGGCCGTGGACCGAGTTGATCGCGACCCCGCTCGCGCCCGTTTCGCCCGTGCCCCCGGCGTAGCGAAAGCTGCACCCGTCGGCGACGACCGCCTTCATCGCCGCGGGCACGGTCGCCGGCGCATAGGTCAGACAAGCAGCCGAGCTTCCGCCCTCGAGGTCGAACCCGTCGCCCGCGAACTGCCCGCCGACGAACAGGCTGACCGGCGCGGTCGCCTTGATCGTCGCGGTGCCGGAGCGCAGCACGCGCGTGTTGACGTTGGTCACCGCCGCCGCGTCGGCGCGGTTGATGTACAGCGTGCCCGCGACCAACGCCCAGCTACCTGGACGGACATTGCATTGCGCTGCCGTCACCACATTGGTGAGTTCGACCGCATTGCCGAAGCGGTCGAGGTTGGCGCGGTCGAGCACCCGGTTCATCGTCGCGACAGCGAAGCTGTAGCAGTTGGTGAAGGTCGCGTCGGCAGTCGGCGCGGCGAACGCGTCATAGGCCCCCGTTTTCACCCGCCCGCCCGTCGCGATCAATGCGAGGTCGACGGTCGGCAACACCGCGCCGCCGTTCGACGGGTTGTTCGCGCGCGGATAATCCCCCGCCGCGACGAAGACGGTGGCCGGCTGTCCGGCGGTGTTGGCGGCGGTTACCGCCTTGTGGATCGACTGGAACGGCGCGCCCGACGCGCCGGTGCCGGTCGTGTCGTTGCCGCTCGCGATGTTGACGTAAAGCGTCGTACCGGGCGCGCCGCGCGCGGTCGAGAACAGGTCGAACAGTTGCACCGCCGACTTGCCGACCGATCCGAACGACGCCCGCCTGTCCTCGTAAAGACTAACCACCGGGGTGAAGGCGGAGATGGTCCAGGCGGTGCTCCATGCTGCCGGCGCGGTCAGCGTGAGCGGCGCGAGCCGTGCCATGGAGCCAAGCCCCGACAATTGCGCGACGCTGACGGCGCTGCCGCCCGACGACCGGCCCATCGCTCAGGCCTCGCCGATAAGGTCGGCAGCGGTCGTGCCGGTCGCGCGGACATGGCTCGCCCGCACCCCGATGTAGCTCGCGTTGGGCAAATTCTTGTAGGTCACGTCACTCGCCGCGCCGACCCCGCGCAGCGTCACGTCGCCGCCGGTCCCGACGTAGATCCCCTTGACCACCTGCGCCAGCGCGACGGTGTCGCTCGGGATCAGCGCGAATGGCACCCGCGACGGCAGTTCGGGCGAATCGCCCATCGTGTCAAAATTGTCCGGCATGGTTCTCTCCCGTTTGCTTATCAAATCGCCGTAGCTTGCGAAACAAGCTGTAGGAAAGGCATTTCTTGAACCTTACCGGTTATTTCGAAATCCGCCGCTTAACGTGGGCGAGGGTTACGTCCGGTGCGATGGTCACCACCGGGGGCCTTGCCGTGTCGAGCGCGCTCAATCTCGCCGGACTGCTGCTGTGGGTCCGCCTCCTCACCCCCGACGAATTCGGCACGCTGTCGCTGGTCAGCGCTGCTGGTCTGATGCTCAACGCGCTCGGTTTCGAGTGGCTGCGCCTCGCCGGCGCGCGCAGCCTGAGCGATCCCACACGCTCCGAGGGAGTCTCGCCCGAACGCCTGTCCGCTTGGATTCGCGTTGCTGGGATCGCCGCCTTGATTGTCACCCTTACCGTGCTGTTGCTCACCCTCGCAGGAATTGCCGCACCGGGCCTCGCCCCGCGATGGAACGCCGCGATTCTCCTGCTCGGCGCCAGCGAAATGCTCCTCGTTGCAATCACCCTCGTCGCCCGACTCCGCCTCCAGTCGGGCACCTATGCAGGCGTCATGATCGGCCGATCCGCGCTCGCCCTTTCCGGCGGCGTCGCGCTCGTCTTCAGCGGCGCCGGCGCGGCGGGCATTGTCGCCGCCACCGCAATCGGCCAAATCGCGATCACTGCCCTCGCTATCGCCCGCGATCCGCTGTGGCGCTCGGCCATCGGCGCGCCATCGAACCGCCAGGACCGATCCGACCTGGTTCGTCTTGGCCTGCCACTCATCGCTGGATCGGCGCTTGCGCTGGCCGCCGGAACGATCGACCGCGGGCTGATCTCGGCGCATCTCGGGCTCGCCGCCGCGGGCCATTTCGCCGCCCCGGCCGAACTCGTCGCCAAGACCCTCGGCTTCGCGCTGATGGCGGTCAACCTCAGCGCCTACCCGTTGCTCGTCCGCACCCACGAGCGCGATGGCCCCGCGGCGGCGTCGCGCGCGCTCGAGCGCAACCTCGCTGTCCTGCTCGCCGTCGCGCTGCCAATCCTGCTCACCATCTGCCTCCTTGCCCGTCCACTCGCCGCCGCGCTGCTCGGCCCGGCGAGCCTCCCGCTCGCCCCTCGCCTGCTCCCGTGGCTTGCCGGCGCGGCGCTGCTGCGGCTGCTCGTGACGTTCCACTTCGGCATCGCAATCCAACTCGCGCGGCGGATGAGCTTGCTGCTGGTACCCCCGCTCATCACGCTCGCGATCCTCATCCCCGGCGCGGCCCCGGTGATCGCGAGCGGCGGCCTCGAGGGCTTCACCATCCTGCTTTTCGCGGCGCAGGGCGGAGGGACGGTTGCCGCCTGGTTCCTCGCCCGCCGAGTCCTCCCCACCCGTCTGGTTACACCGGCAATCCTGCGGCTGCTCGCGGCGAGCGCGCTCCTGACGCTGCTTCTCGCCCCGCTGCGCCCAGCATGAGCCGCTGGGCACCGATCGTTTCGCCGTCCGGAACGAACACCGCGCCAAGCAATGTCGCTCCGCAAAACAGGGTCACCCCGTCACCGAGCCGAGGATAATCCGCGACCTCGACCCAGCGTCGCCCCAATGTCACTCCCTGATAGATCGTCGCCCTTGATCCGACGAAACCTCCTTCGCCGATAACGATCCCGAGCGGATGCGGGAAGCGCACCCCGGGCCCGATCCGCGCCTGCGCCGAGACATGGCATCCGAACCGCGCGATCATCCGTCGCTCGATGAGCAGGGCGAGCACCCGGCCCCACCGCCCGCGCGCAACCGCCCAGTGCGCCGCCCGATAATGACAGGCGAGCGCGAACCCCGGGCTCAGGAACCACGCGACCGTCGCCTGCCCCACGCTCGGGCGCCTCCCGCAAGCAACCAGATCGGCACGCCACGCACTCATGGTCCTGTCGTCGCTCGGCGGGCAGCATCATAAAACTCATGATGTGCCGCGACCACCGCGCGCTCGCTGAACGGATCGAGCGCCTCGGCCGACGCCGCCCCCCCGGTTCGCCATGGCGCGCTATGGTCGATCGCGCCGCGCATCACCCCCGCCAGGGCCCGCGCGTCGCCCGGTCGGAACAGCGCGATGCACCGCCCGATCGTCGCCACCTCGGGGATTCCCCCTGACGCCGCGGCAATGATCGAGCGGCCATGAGCGACTCCTTCGACCAGAGTGCGCGGCAACGGTTCGGGCCACAGCGACGGGATCATCAGCACGTCGATCGAGCGCGCGAAATCGCCCGCATCGGCCCAGCCGAGCCAGTCGATCCGCGGATCGTCGCTTTGCCTGCGCAGTCGCTCTGCATACGCACCGCGCCCGACCCCCGCGATGCGCAGCCGCCACGCATCTCGGCCGATGTGCGGCAGTGCGTCGAGCAATGTCTCGATCCCCTTCTCGGCCTCGATTCGCCCCATGAAGCCGAACGTCAGCGGTCCCTCGGTTGGCCGCGCCGACACGCGCTTCGGCCTCGGCACGACATTGAACAGGCTGCGTCCGTCGACCGCCTTGAACCGCCCCGCATCGCGATGCGCCGCCAGAATGAAATCACTGTTCCCCGCGACCGCGTCGACCAGCGCCGACGCCGCGCGCGTCGGTCGCGTCACCAGCTGGCAATCGACGCAGCGCGACACGCACGGCTGTCCGTTTCGGAACAGTGCCGAGCGCGGGCAGATCAGCGCATAGTCGCGCAAGCTGTGCGCGAGCGAAAGCCCGCGCCGCTTGACTTCGGGCCAGATCGAAGCCCCGAACCCGGTCAGCACATGGCTGTGCACCAGGTCGGGCCGGACCGTGTCGAGCAGCCGCCCGAACCGCGCCGCCGCCGCCCGGTTCCAGCGGTCGCGCCAATGCCACAGCGCGCGCCGGCCGCTGCCCGGACGCGACCCGCCCCACGGCCAGTAATACTGGTCGATCGGCAGCCGGTGGACGATCACCCCGCGCTCGACCACGACCTGCTCCGCCGAACCCGCATCGAGCGTCGCGACATGCACCTCGACCCCGTCGCGGGCGAGTGCTTCGGCGAGCAGCGCGACCGACGTCTCGGCGCCGCCGATGCGGTGCGGCGGGTAGAGCGCGTTGACGATCAGCAGCCTCATGCCGCCACCGCCCGCGGCTGGTCCATCGCCGCGCAAGCCCCGGCAAGCACCGTCGCCGAGCTCGCCCAGCGATAGTGGAGTGCGCGGTCGAACCCGGCGGCGATCCGCGCGCTGCGCCACCGCCCGTCATCGGCCAGCGCCGCCGCCATCAGTACCGCCAGCCGATCCTCCTCGTCAGGGCCGAAATGCTCGGCCGCGCCGCCGCACACCTCGATCGCCGCGCCGCAGTCGCTCGCCAGCACCGGGCACCCCGCCGCCATCGCCTCGAGTGGTGGCAGGCCACATCCCTCGTAGCGGCTCGGGAAAATCAGCGCCCGCGCCGAGCGCAGCAGTGCGCCGACCTCGGCATCGCTCAATCGTCCGGCAAAGATCGCGCGCGGATCGTCGCCGATCTGCGTTGAACCGAAAATCCGCCCCCGCCGCTCGCCGACGATCACCAACCGCACATTGTCGCCGGCAATTCGGCGCAAGGCACGCATGACGAGTCCGAGATTCTTGTTCGCGCTCAGATTGCCGACGGTCAGGAAAAAAGGCCGCGCACCGAGCCCGAGGCGGAGCAGCACACCGTCGTCGACCGGACCGCGCAGATGATCGGCGCCGTTGGGAGCGAGCACTATGTCGGCCAGCGATATGCCGAGCACCGCCGCCAGCTCACGCCGCGAAAACTCCGACACGGTCGCGATCCTCGCCCGCCGCGCGAGCCCGCGCTCGAGCATTCGGTGCCCGAGCCCATAGCTGCGCGAGAAATACGCGGGAAAGCGATGCACCGCGGCGTCGTGCAGCACGACCAGCTGGCGCGGATGGAGCAGCGGCCCGCTCATCGCCAGCGACAGCGCGATCCCGTCGCGAGCGCCCCGCGCGAACGCCCACTGATCCCAGCCATGCCCTCCGCCGCGCCCGATCCGGCGCTGCGCGATGTGAGCGAGCCCCGCAGCGGGCGCCCCGGGCGGAGACAGCAGCACCATCTGGGGCCACCCGCCATCGCCCGCCAGCACGTCCAGCGCGCGGACGATTTCGCCGGCATAGCGCTGCACCCCGCTCTGCGGCTGGGTTGCGAACCGCCCGTTGATGAACACCGTCATCGCCGCGCCGCCAGCCGCACGTAGAGCGCCTCGGTTCGATCGACCATGTCTGTATCGCGCACCGCTCGGGCGGCGCTGACCGCCTCCTTGCGAAGCCGTACAAGCCGCGTCGGATCGGCCAGCAAGGCCAGCAGCAGCGCGGGCAGCGCTTCGCTGCCGCACAGCTGTCCGCCGCCCTCGCCGAGCAGCTGGCGCGCGCCGGTTGCCATCGTCGCGATCACCGGCACCCCCACCGCCACCGCCTCGATCACGCCATGATCGACGGCACCGGCGCGGCCGGGAACGACGAGCAGGTCGATCCCGGCGATCCATTTTTTCGTCGCAATTCCCCGCAGCCACACGAAACGATGCGCATGATCGCTCGCCGCAATCGCCTGGGCGACCAGCACCGCCTGCTCGCCATCACCCAGGATCAGCGCCCTGACATTGGATTGCCGCCGCATCGCGCCGAGCGCGGCGGCGACAAACAACAGCGGCGCAGTGTCCGGCGTCAGTCGGCCGATGAAACCGATCCAACAGTCGCCGTCGCGCGCGCCGAGCGCCTTGCGCGCTTCGCTGCGGGGTCTCGCCGTGACGGTCTGGTTCCCGTTGGCGATCAGGTGCCGCCGCTCGACGTCGATCCCCAACCGGCCGGCGTCGTCCCATTCGGCCGGGTTGGCCGCGACGAACGCGTCGGTTCGCGTGGCGCCGAGCAGCCGCTCGCCAAGCTCGATCAGCGACCTCGCCGCAACCCCGCGATCACGCCCGGCCGCTTCCAGCGCATGCGGTGAATAGACGAGGGCGGCCCCGCCAGTACCGGCCAGCCGGGCGACACTGCCGGCCTTCGCATGGTGGGCATGAAGAACTTCGAACGGACCGCGCTTGGCCAGCATCCGGCCGAGCGAACGCGCCGCCGGGATGTCGCGCCAGCTGGCGGCACGCTCGATCGGCAACGGCACCACCTCGGCGCGAATGTCGCACAGGGAATGACGAAACGCGCTGTCGGCACTGGTCGGCGAATAGATCAGGGTCAAATCGTGACCGCGCGTGGCCAGCGCCCGGGTCAACTCGACGACGTGTCGGCCGGTGTCTCCCACCGCCGCCTCGACCACCTGGCACAGCCGCATTCCCTGACTCCCGATCGCCCCCGAACGGGGGCCAACCGAGCGCTTCATCAGGCACGAGCGACTCGAATTATGCGGTATCGAGTGACGCTTGCCGATCGCTTCGGCAAGCAGGAACATGGCGCTACCGTAACAATTCGGTAGTCACGGGCCACGATCATTCAGCCTATCAAGCAACTGTGCCGGGGGAGAACAAGGTGGGCGACCGCCGGCACACGACCGACCTTTCAACCGGCCCCGCAGAGCGGCCGATCGTCGAGGCAGCGACCCGCTTCCTCCCGTGGATCGCCGCCGCTGCCGCGACCTGTATCGGCGCGGCGGTCGCGCCCTCACCGGCATGGGCGCTGGCGGCTTTTGCGATCTTCGCCGGTTTCTGCCTGACACTCGCCCGCCGCGCTCCCGCTACCTTCCTCCTGCTCGCCCCGCTGCTCGTCCTGCGCCTGACCGAGCTTGGCTCGGGGGTGGCGATCGAATCCGGCGCGGCGATGGTCGAGACCGGCACGATCGGCGCACCGAGCGGCGCCTTCGCCCACCTGTGCCTGCTCAGCCTGCTCGTCATCCTCGCGGCGGCATGGCCGATCGAGCGGATGTGGCGAGCCACGAGCGAGCGCCTGTCGCAAGCCCGGCTCGACTGGACCGACACTGCTCCGGCCCTCGCCATCGCGCTCGCGGCGCTGCTCGGCCTCGCCAGTATCATTCTCGCCTTCCTCGCGATCCGCCACGGCGTTCCGCTGATCGGCCACATCGACCGCTTCACCTACCTCGGCCAGCTCGAGGGCACTCCCTATCGCTCGATCATGATGAACCGCCCGGTGATCGCACCGCTGATCGGGGTGGTAATCGCCACCTCCCGTACCCGTCGCGCCGGCCTTGGCCTGCTCGGATGGCTGTTGCTGATGTCGGTGCTGTTCGGGGAGAAGTTCACGTCGTTACTGCTGATCATCGGCGGCGCGGCGGCGCCTCCGTTGCTCGTTCGGCTGGCGCAGGGCGGTCGGCTCCCGCGGCGCCCCCTCCTGCTCGCCCCGGCGATGTTCGCGATCATCAGCCTGCCCGCGATGCTCCTCGCCTATGGCACGATCGGCGACAGCGGGGCGGCATGGCGGCGGCTTGGCGAGCGCGCCGCGGTCCAGGGCCAGCTGTGGTACTTGGCCGACCGCGCCGGTCCGCTGCGCGAGGTCGATGTCCCGGCCCTACGCGCCGACCTTATCAGCTGGTTCCATCCCTCCAAGCAGCACGCCGAGCGCGTCGGACCGCGCTTCGGCCTCTATTATGTCATGGCGCGCTTTACCCCGACGCACCGGCTCAAAGTGGCCGAGCGAGGCGGCACCGGCTTCGTCTTCGCGCTCCATCCGTATCTGCTGCTCGCCGGTGGAGTCGTTGGCCTGTTGCTCGGCACACTCATGATCATGCTGACGCAAGGGTGGGCGCTGGCGCTGCTTCTGCGCTCGCTGGTAGCCGGGCGGTGGCTCGCCGCGCTCGCCTTCGGTCGGGTGATCAACAGCTGTTATGCCGGCATGGCGACAGGCTATTTGTGGAATATTTTCGGGGTCAAGACGCTGGTGACGTTCGCGCTCGGCCTGCTGCTGCTCAGCCTGCCCGACCTGCGGACAATACTGGGTCGACTAAAACCGCTTAGCGCCGAGCCCGGCATCACCTAATCTGTCCACTTCGGACGATTCGCGCTGCTCGGAGCGGATCGAACAGGAGACTGTTCGACCATGTTGCAGCTGCCTTACGCCACCTATCGCCCCGCGCCTGTCTCGCTAGCCGACTTGGCCCCGCCGACCGGCAAGCCGCGGCCAGCGGGCGACGCGATCATCCGCCTGCTCGACCTGACGATCGCCGCGGTCGCGCTTTTCGTGCTCGCGCCGATTATGCTCCTCGTCTCGCTGCTGATTGTCGCCGGCGACGGCGCCTCGCCGCTGTTCGTCCAGCAGCGCCTCGGCCGCGGCGGATCGGGCTTCGGCTGCCTCAAGTTCCGCACCATGATCCCCGACGCCGAGCACCGCCTCGCGCTGCTGCTCGCCGGAAACACAGCCACTCTCTCCCTGTGGCGGCGCGACCAGAAGCTCGCCGGCGACCCGCGCATCACCCCGCTCGGTCACCTCCTGCGCATCGCCAGTATCGACGAGCTTCCCCAGCTCCTGAACGTCCTCGCGGGCCACATGAGCCTGGTCGGCCCGCGCCCGATCGTCGCCGCCGAGGTCGGCCGCTACGGCCGCCGCTTCGCAACCTATTGCGACCGCCGCCCGGGCATCACCGGGCTGTGGCAAGTCACCGGTCGCAGCCGCGCCGGCTACGACCGCCGCCTCGCGTGCGACCGGCTGTTCGCCCGCCGCCGCTCGGTCGCGCTGTACCTGCGCATCCTCGCCGCGACCGTGCCAGCCGTGCTCTTGGCGCGCGGTGCCTGCTGAGGTGCCTTCCGCCCGGCGCTTGCGTCATGCCGTTCGCCGGCGCAGTCTCGCTCATCAGTCTCAGGGGGACGCAGCATGACCGAGATCCACGCCGACAATGACCTCGCCGCGCCGGTCCGCCCCGCGCCGAGCTGGTTCACCGCCGCCGCCGTCGCCGCAATCCTGTTCGAGCTGTTCGGCTGCATCGCCTATGTCATGCAGGTCACCCAGGACCGCAGCCAGCTCCCGCTCGACGAGCGGATGATGTGGAATTACACCCCGTGGTGGATGGTCGCCGCCTACGCCGTTGCGGTGTGGGTCGGCCTCGCCGGCGCGGTCGGGCTGATTCTCCGCCGCCGCTGGTCGATCCCGGCGCTCGGCCTGTCCTTGCTCGCGGTGATCGTTCAGTTCGGCGGCATTTACGCCGTCCCGCGCATCCGCCAGGTCACTCCGCCCTCGGCGCTGCTCGTCCCGCTCGGGATCATCGCCGCCGCCGCCGCGATCTACGCCCTCGCGCACCACGCCAATCACCGCGGCTGGCTTCGGTAAGCCGCGCAAAAAGGCAGGGGTGGTTGCGCTAAACCGTCCGCGCTAAAGCCGTTCTCATGTCTACCTTCACCCTCGATACCTCGACCAGCCGCGCCAACCCGACTCCGGTCCGCGGCAAGCGCACCACCGTCCCCGCGATCCGCGCGCGCAAGGTCGGCTTCACCACCGCCGACCCGATCGTGATGCTGACCGCCTACACGATGCGCATGGCGCAACTGCTCGACCCGCATTGCGACCTGCTGCTGGTTGGCGACAGCCTTGGCCAGGTGATCTACGGCCTCCCCTCGACCGTCCCGGTCACGCTCGAGATGATGTGCAACCACGGCGCGGCAGTGGTGCGCGGCAGCTGGCACGCACTGGTCGCGGTCGACATGCCGTTCGGCTCCTACGAAGGATCGCCCGAACAGGCGTTCGCCAGCGCCGCTCGCATCATGAAGGAAACCGGCTGCGCGGCGGTCAAGCTCGAGGGCGGCGAGGCGATGGCCGCGACGATCGACTTCCTCTCGAAGCGCGGCGTCCCCGTCATCGGCCATGTCGGCCTCACCCCGCAGGCGGTCAACCAGCTCGGCGGCTATGGCGCGCGCGGCCGCAGCGACGCCGAAGCCGCCCACATCCTGTCCGACGCCCGCGCCGTCGCCGACGCCGGCGCCTTTTGCATCGTCGCCGAGGGCCTCGTCGAAACGATCGCAGAGGAACTCACCGACGCGCTCGCAATCCCGGTCATCGGCATCGGCGCCTCGGCCCGCTGCGACGGCCAGGTGCTCGTCACCGAAGACATGCTCGGCCTGTTCGAACGCACCCCGCGGTTCGTCAAACGCTACGACGACCTCGCGGCACGGGTCACCGACGCCGCCGCAACCTACGCCGGCGAGGTCAAGGCCCGCGCCTTCCCGACCCCGGACCAGACCTACCCCCCCAAGCCTTGACGGGTGGTCCCCGCAGCCTCCCTTTGCCTTTGCGCGGTCGCCCCGCTAAGCACCCCGCCAGCTTGCGTTCATCTCGCGGCGGGGAAGGCAGCGCGTCGGCGTTTCCCGTGCGACCACTGAGGATATCACTTGGCGATTGCCCCTGATTCGAGCGAATCCTTCGCCCGCGAAGTCAACGAGAACCTCCGCCGCGACCGGGTGCGTGACACCGCTCGCGCTTATGGCAAATGGGTCATCGCGGGGGTTATCCTGCTGCTGATCGCGATCGGCGCATTTCTCGCGTGGCGCGACTATCAGGCCAAGCAGGCCGCCGCCGATAGCGAGGCGCTGGCCCTGGCGATCGACGATATCGGCAATGGCAATGTTGGCGCGGTGCGGAGCCGGCTTGCCTCGCTGAAGGACGCCCGCGGCGACGCGATCAGCGTCTCGGCGAAGCTGACCGATGCCGCCTTTGCGCTTCAGCAGAATGACCGGCCCAAGGCGCTCGCCGGCTATAAAGCCGTCGCCGAAGACAGCGGCATCGCCCAGCCGTGGCGCGACCTCGCCACCGTCCGCCAGACCGCACTCGAATATGACGCCCTCCAGCCGCAGGCGGTGATCGACCGCCTCGCCCCGCTCGCCAAGCCCGGCAATCCGTGGTTCGGCAGTGCCGGCGAAATGACCGCGCTCGCGCTGCTCAGGGCCGGACGCAAGAGCGAGGCCGGCCGGCTGTTCGCCGCCATCGCTGGCGACAAGGCCGTCCCCGACTCGATCCGCGGCCGCGCCGTCCAGATGGCCGGCTCGCTTGGGGTCGACGCAAGCGCTTCCCTGCCAACCCCGTGAGGCGAACCCCCGTCGCCTCTGCCGCCGCCCAGTAAGGACTAATCGATGAACCGTTCCCGTTCCCTGACCGCGGTGCTGATGATCGGCCTGGCGCTCGCCGGCTGCAGCACGATCCGCAAGGGCAAGCCCAAGACCCCGGTGCTCGGCGAGCGCGTGTCGGTCCTCGCCAGCGAACTCAACATCACCGTCGACCCGGCCACCGCAGCGATCCCGATGGCCCTTCCGGCAGCGCAGGTGAACGCCGACTGGAGCCAGCCCGGCGGCGCGCCGAACAAGGCGCCCGGCCACCTCGCGCTCGGCAAGCTGCTCGGCCAGGCGTGGAACGTGTCGGTCGGCGCCGGATCATCGGCCAAGGGCGCGCGCCTCGCCGCCTCGCCGGTCGTCGCGGGCGGCAAGCTCTACACCATCGACACCCAGTCGACCGTCCGCGCATTCGACGCCAGCACCGGCGCGACGCTTTGGGCGACCCAGTTCGGCACCGAGAAGCGTGGCGGCTCGTCGTTGTTCGGCGGCGGCGTCGCGGTCGACGGCGGGCGCGTGTTCGCCACCAACGGTCTCGGCTTCGTCGCGGCGCTCGACGCCGGCAATGGCGGCAAGATCTGGCAGAAGCGCCTCGGCGGCCCGCTGCGCGGCGCCCCGAGCGTGTTCGGCGGCTCACTCTACGCGATGAGCCAGGACAACCAGGTCTACAGCCTCAAGCAGGAGGACGGCTCGACCAACTGGTCGAACGCCGCCGCGCTCGAAATCGCCGGCATTTTCGGCGCCTCGTCGCCGGCAATCGGGCAGGGTACGGTTGTCGCCGGCTTCTCGTCGGGCGAACTCAATGCTTATCGGTACGAAAATGGCCGCATGGTGTGGCAGGACACGCTCTCCCGCACCTCTATCCGCACCAGCGTGTCGAGCCTTGCCGACATCGACGCCAGCCCGGTGATCGATAACGGCCAGGTGTTCGCGCTTGGCCAGGGCGGGCGGATGGTCGCGCTCGACCTCGTCAGCGGCCAGCGGCTGTGGGAATTGAACCTCGCCGGTATCGCGACTCCGTGTGTCATCGGCGAATGGGTGTTCATCGTCACCGACGAAGCCAAGGTTGTCGCCATCGCCCGCTCGACCGGCAAGGTTCGCTGGATTGCGCAGCTTCCGCGCTATCGCCGGGTCAAGGCGAAGTCCGGCCCGATCAGCTACAAGGGTCCGATCCTCGCCGGCGAACGGCTGATCCTCACCGGGTCGAACGGCACGCTGATCAACATCAACCCGGCCAACGGATCGTTCCAAAACCAGACCAACGTCGGCGGCCCGATCAGCCTGTCGCCGATCGTCGCCAACCAGACGCTCTACATCCTGACCGATTCGGGCCGCCTCGCGGCGTATCGTTGAGCTTAGCCGGCACCGTTCTTCAACACAGGATTTGACCCCTGCCCCTGCAACGGGCAGGGGCAACCCATGCCGCTTCCTACCGTCGCGATCGTCGGCCGGCCTAACGTCGGCAAATCGACCCTGTTCAACCGCCTCGTCGGCAAGCGCGTCGCGCTGGTCGACGACCGCCCCGGCGTGACCCGCGACCGGCGCGAGGGCGAGGGCCAGTTGATGGGCCTCGAATTCCGCGTGATTGACACTGCCGGTTACGAGGACGAGGACCCGGTCAGCCTCCCCGGCCGGATGCGCCAGCAGACCGAGGCGGCGGTGATCGACGCTGACGTCGCTCTGTTCCTGATCGACGCGCGCGAGGGGCTGACCAGCCTCGACGAGGAAATCGGTCGCTGGCTGCGCGCCCAAGACACCCCGGTGATCGTCGCTGCCAACAAGGCCGAAGGGCGCGGCGCCGAGGCCGAGCGGCTCGGCGCCTACAAGCTCGGCCTCGGTGACCCGCTCGCCCTCTCCGCCGAACATGGCGAGGGCATGGCCGATCTGTTCGACGCGCTTCGCCCCTACGTCGAGCGCGAGGCCGTCGAGGGCGCGGAAGAAGAAGCCTACGACCCGTGGCCCGAGGGCGGCCCGCTCAAGCTCGCCATCGTCGGTCGTCCCAACGCCGGCAAATCGACCCTCGTCAACCGCATCCTCGGCGAGGAGCGCATGATCACCGGTCCCGAGGCCGGGATCACCCGCGACTCGATCACCACCGACTATCAATGGACCGGTGACGACGGCGTCGAGCGTCCCGTCCGGCTCGTCGATACCGCGGGCCTGCGTAAGCGCGCCAAGATCGACGACAAGCTCGAGTGGCTCTCGACCCAGGACACGAAGCGCGCGATCGACCATGCCGAGGTCGTCGTCCTGCTTCTCGACGCGACGCGTGGGCTAGAAGCGCAGGACCTGCGCATCGCCGATTCGGTCGAGGAAGAAGGCCGTGCCCTCATCATCGCACTCAACAAATGGGACGTCGCCGACCATGCCTCGTCGTTGTTCAATGGCGTCAAGACGGCACTCGAGGACGGGCTGTCGCAGTTGAAGGGCGTCACCCTGCTGACCGTTTCGGCCAAGTCGGGCAAGGGCATCGACACGCTGTTCAAGGCGGCGTTCGAGCTGCGCGACTCATGGTCTCGGCGGGTCGGCACCGGCGAGCTGAACCGCTGGTTCGAGAAAGCGGTCGACACCAATCCGCCCCCGGCGCCCGGCGGCAAGCGGATCAAGCTGCGCTACATCACCCAGGTCAAATCGCGCCCGCCGAGCTTCGTCATCTTCGGCAGTCGGGTCGATCAGCTGCCCGACAGCTACCAGCGCTACCTCGTCAACTCGATGCGCCGCGACCTCAAATTAGGTCCAGTTCCGTTGCGGTTGACGATGCGCGCGACCAAAAATCCCTTTGATCCGGCGAAGAGTGGCGGTCGGCAATAACCAGCCATTTACTCTTTCGGAGCTATGCCGGTCGCCAGCAAGGCCCCGCGTCCCGGGGTGAGGAGCCGCCGTGACCGACGACCAACTTGACCTCGTCGACTGGAACTACTTCGAAAAGAGCCGGGCGGAACTCGGCCCGGGGTTCATCCGCATCCTCAACTATTTCCGCGAGGACGGGATCAAAAGCCTCGCCCAGATCGAAACCGCGATGCACGAAGCCAACGCCGCCGCGCTCGTCCTCCCCGCGCACACGCTCAAGGGCGAAGCGCGGATGTTCGGCGCCGGAAAACTCGCCGAAGTCGCCGAGACCATCGAGGCGACCGCGCGCAGTTGCGTCGAAACCCACCGCTTCCCCGACGAACTCGTCCCCGACGTCGTTCGCCTGCGCAAGCTGTTCGATTCGACCGTCGACCTGTTCGACAAGGCGACCAACCCGCTGCTCACCCGCACCCGCTCCCAAGGCGCGTTCGGCCGCAAGTCCGCCGCCAACAACCAGAGTTTCGGCCGGATTTAGGCTCGGCTAGAGCCAGCTCGTGATTTGCTCGAGCGGCTTCTTACGCAGCGCGTAATCAGGCACGACCGCATCGCCTGCGGGCAACCCCGTGACGATCACCATCACCGCCTTCTCGTCCGCCGGCCGCCCGCACAGGGTGCGCAGGAACCCCATCGGCGAGGGCGTATGCGTCAGCGTCGCCAGCCCGGCGCGATGAAGGCAGGCGAGCATCAGCCCGCAGGCAATGCCGACGCTCTCGGTGACATAATAATTCTGCTTCGACTCGCCCGGCTCGATCCCCCCGCGCCGCTGCCCGAACACCACGATCAGATAGGGCGCGACCTCGAGGAACCCCTTGTCGGGATCGGTCCCGAGCGGCGCCAGCGCGGCGAGCCACTCGGCCCCCGCCTTGCCGGCATAGAAGGCCGCCTCCTCCTTCTCCGCCTCGACCCGGATGCGGGCCTTCAGCTCGGGCGAGGTTACGACTGCGAAGTGCCATGGCTGGTGATTGGCCCCCGAGGGCGCGGACCCGGCGGCGAGGATCGCTTCCTCGATTACCCCGCGCGGCACCGGCGCAGGGGAGAACATCCGGCACGTCCGCCGCCCCGCGACTTCCTCGCGAAACTTGCGCGCGGCGGCGATGCGCTCCTCGTCGCTCAGCGCGGGGAGCGCCGCATAGGGCGAATGCGGAACGTTCGTCAGGCGAGCGCCCCGTCCGCGCCCATCAATTTGAGCAAGAACCCCTCATGCGCGGCGCGCAGGTCGGCGAGCGAGACCGTTTGCGGCCCGCCGCGATCAACCAGGTCGAAGGTCAGCGCGTCGCCGCCGGTCGTGCCAATCTCGACCGCGAACAGCTGCGCGGCATTGGCCGCCGCACACACTCGGGCCGGGTCTCGGGTGGCGACGATGTAGCGGGCCTGATCCTCGCCGAACAGGATCGCTGCGGGATTGGGGATCTGCGCCACGACGGTCGTCGCCATGCCCATCCCGCCGGCAAGCGCCATCTCGGCCATGGCGACCGCCGCGCCGCCGTCGGAGCAATCGTGCACCGCCGACACGGCCCCGGTCGCGATCAGGTCGCGGACGCACTCGCCCGCCCGCTTTTCCGCCGCGAGGTCGACCTTCGGCGGCGGCCCGTCGCTGCGGCCGTGGATCTCGCGCAGCCACAGCGACTGGCCGCAATGGCTGTCGCTATGCCCGATCAGCACGATCGTCTCACCCTCAGCCTTAAACCCGATCGTCACCGCGTTACCCACATCCTCGATCACCCCGACCGCGCCGATCGCCGGCGTCGGCAGGATCGCGCTCCCCGTCCCGTCCTCATTCTTCGTCTCGTTATACAGCGACACATTCCCGCTCACGATCGGCATGTCGAGCGCGATACAGGCTTCGCTCATGCCCTCGAGGCACCCGACGATCTGCCCCATGATCTCGGGCCGCTGCGGGTTGCCGAAGTTGAGGCAGTTAGTCACCGCCAGCGGCGTCGCGCCCACCGCGCACAGATTGCGATAGGCCTCGGCGACCGCCTGCTTGCCCCCCTCGACCGGGTCGGCATAGCAATAGCGCGGGGTGCAATCGGTGGTCATCGCGAGGCCCCGCTTGGTCCCGTGGATTCGCACGATCGCCGCATCGCCCCCGGTCTGCACCGTGTCGCCGCCAACCTGGCTGTCATACTGCTCCCAGATCCAGCGCCGCGACGCGATCGCCGGGCTCGCCATCAGCTTGAGCAAATCCGCCACAATATCGGTCGACTCGGGAACATCGGTCAGCGGCGCGGGCTTGGGCGTCGCCACCCACGGCCGCTCGTAAAGCGGCGCTTCGTCGGCGAGCGGCCCCAATGGAATATCGGCGACCACTTCGCCATTCCAATCGAGCACCATGTGCCCCGTATCGGTCACTTCGCCGATCACCGCGAAGTCCAATTCCCACTTGCGGAAGATGCCTTCCGCGAATCCCTCGCGCCCGGGCTTGAGCACCATCAGCATCCGCTCCTGGCTCTCCGACAGCATCATCTCATAGGGAGTCATCCCTTTTTCGCGGCACGGCACCGCGTTCATGTCGAGCCGAATGCCGACCCCGCCCTTCGACGCCATCTCGACACTCGACGAGGTCAGCCCCGCCGCCCCCATGTCCTGGATCGCGACGATCGCGTCCGATGCCATCAACTCGAGACACGCCTCGATGAGAAGCTTCTCGGTGAACGGATCGCCGACCTGCACCGTCGGCCGCTTCTCCTCCGAATCCTCGGAGAAATCGGCGCTCGCCATCGTCGCGCCGTGGATCCCGTCGCGCCCGGTCTTCGACCCGACATAGACGATCGAATTGCCGACCCCCGACGCCGCCGAATAGAAAATCTTGTCCTGCTCGGCGATCCCGACGGTCATCGCGTTGACCAAAATATTGCCGTCATAGGCCGCGTCGAAATTGACCTCGCCGCCGACCGTCGGCACGCCGACGCAATTGCCGTAGCCGCCGATCCCCGCGACCACGCCCGCGATCAGATGCCGCGTCTTGGGATGATCGGGCCGCCCGAAGCGCAGCGCATTCAGGTTCGCGACCGGCCGCGCCCCCATCGTGAACACGTCGCGCAGGATGCCGCCTACCCCGGTCGCCGCGCCTTGATAGGGCTCGATGTACGACGGATGGTTGTGGCTCTCCATCTTGAAGATCGCCGCGAGCTTCACCCCGTTGGCGCCCAGGCCGATGTCGATCACTCCGGCGTTCTCGCCCGGCCCGCAGATCACCCACGGCGCGGTCGTCGGCAGCTTCTTGAGATGCACCCGCGACGATTTGTAGCTGCAATGCTCGGACCACATGACCGAGAAGATACCGAGCTCGAGCAGGTTCGGCTCGCGCTCCATCGCGTGCAGCAGCCGCTCATATTCTTGCGGGGAAAAGCCGTGTTCGGCGACGATTTCGGGCGTGATAGCTGGGGAGTTGGTCATGAGCCGCGCGTCTAGCGGATCGGCCCGAAAACGCTAGCCGCCAAACTGGTCGGTTGCGCGCACCAGCCCGTCGAGCACGCCCGGTTCGCTGAACAGATGCCCGCCGTCGGGAATGATATTCAGCTCGACTTGGGGCCATGCCTTCTTCAACGCCCAGGCCGCGCGCGGCGGGGTGCAGCAGTCATGGCGTCCCTGGACAATCACCCCCGGGATCCCGCGCAGCTTGTGGGCGCCGCAGAGCAGCTGGCCTTCCTCGAGCCAGCCCTTGTTCGCCATGTAGTGATTCTCGATCCGGGCGACCGCGATCGCGACCTCGGGGTCGGTGAAATGCTCTTCGGTCGCGGCGCTCGGCAGCAGGGTCACCGTAACCGCCTCCCATTTGCTCCATGCCTTCGCCGCGACCAGCTTTGCCGCCTCGTCGTCGCCGGTCAGCACGCGCTGATATGCGGCCACGAGGTCGTCCCGCTCACCCTCCGCAATCGGCGCGACGAAATCATCCCAGCCTTCGGGGTAGAGCGACGAGGCACCGCCTTCCTTGTAGAGCCAGTCGACTTCGGCCTGACCAAACAGGAACACCCCGCGCAGGACCAGCTCGGTCACCCGCTCGGGATAGGTCTCGGCATAGGCGAGCGACAGCGTCGACCCCCACGATCCGCCGAACACCATCCACCGGTCGACCCCGACCATCGCCCGCAGCCGTTCGATATCCTCGACCAGGTGCCAGGTCGTGTTCGCCTCGAGGCTGGCATAGGGCGTTGACCGTCCCGCCCCGCGCTGGTCGAACACCAGAATATTGTAGCGCGCCGGATCGAACTGCCGGCGATGCTCGGGAATCGATCCGCCGCCCGGACCGCCGTGCAGGAACACCACCGGCTTGCCGTCGGCATTGCCCGACAGCTCCCAGTACAGCGAATGCCCGTCGCCGACGTCGAGCATCCCCGTCTCGCGCGGCTCGATCGCCGGATAAAGCCCGCGCCGCTCGTTCAAAAGCTGAACTCGTCATAGACGTGCCGCACGTCGCCTTGCCACTCGCCGTGATAGCGTTCGAGCAGGCGGTCGGCGAAGGTCATCCCGCTCGCCACCACTTCGCGCAGCGGGTCGAGGTAGCCGCCCTCATTGTCGCCCGCACCGTTCAGCGCGGCGCGCTGGGTGAGCCCGGCGGTGGCGATGTCGAGCACTTGCCCCGCCAGGTCGCGCATCGTGCCTCCGCCCGGCACCGGCGCTTCGAGTGCCTGGCGCGGCACCGCATGGCGCAGTGACTCGCGCTCCTCGATCGTCCAATGCTTGACCCGGTCCCACGCCGCGTCGAGTGCGCCGTCGGCATAGAGCAGCCCGACCCACAGCGCCGGCAGCGCACAGATCCGTCCCCACCGCCCGCCATCGGCACCGCGCATCTCGAGGAAGCTTTTCAGCCGCACCTCGGGGAAGGCGGTCGAGAGGTGATCGACCCAGTCCGACAGCCGCGGCTTCTCGCCCGGTAGAATGTCGAGCCGGCCGTCGAGGAAATCGCGGAAACTCTTGCCCGACGCGTCGAGATAACGGCCGTCGCGGAACACGAAATACATCGGCACATCAAGCGCGTAATCGCAGTAGCGCTCATAGCCGAAGCCGTCTTCGAACACGAACGGCAGCATGCCGGTGCGCGCGGGGTCGGTGTCTTCCCAGATGTGGCTGCGGAACGACTTGAACCCGTTGGGCTTGCCTTCGGTCAGCGGCGAATTGGCGAACAGCGCGGTCGCCACCGGCTGCAGCGCCAGCCCGACGCGGAACTTCTTCACCATGTCGGCCTCGGACGCATAGTCGAGGTTGACCTGGATGGTGCAGGTCCGCAGCATCATGTCGAGCCCGAGGCTGCCGACGCGCGGCATGTGGCGCAGCATGATCTCGTAGCGCCCCTTGGGCATCACCGGCAGTTCGGCGCGGGTCTTGTCGGGCCACATGCCGAGCCCGAGGAAGCCGAGCCCGAGGCGGTCGCCGATCGCCTTGACCTGGCCGAGGTGCCGCCCGGCTTCGGCGCAGGTCTGGTGGAGGTCCGAGAGCGCCGCACCCGACAGTTCGAGCTGCCCCGCCGGTTCGAGGCTGATCGTCCCGTCGCTACCCGATAGTGCGATGATCTTGCCGCCCTCCTCGACCGGCTTCCAGCCAAACTCGGTCAGCCCGACGAGCAGGTCGCGGATCCCGCCCAGCTCATCCCACGACGGTGCGCGGTGATCGGCCGTCCGATAGACGAATTTCTCATGCTCGGTGCCGATCAGCCACCGCTCGCGCGGCTTTTCCCCGCCCGAAAAGACCGAGAGCAAATCGTCTCGCCCTTCGATCAGCGGGGTCTCGGTCATGTCGGTACGCGTGGTCATGAATCGCCCCTAATCGCAGTTCGCGGCCGCGCAAAGCGAAACCGGCGCTCCCGTGGCGGCTGGATGCTGCTTCCTTACCTGGCGTTGGGCATCCGCTCCCATACTGGCCATTCCTCGACGATCCGCCCCTGCTCGAACCGGCTGATGTTCAGCCCGACCATGATCACCGGCGCGCCGGTCGCGGCATCCCGTCCTTCGGCGCGAAGCCGGGTCGCGAGGCGGTCTCCGTCGCTGAGCTGGTCGATAATGGTCAGGTGCGGCTCTAGCAGACCGGCCCGGAATGCGGCGATGCGCGCGCGAAGTCCGGCGAGATCGCGGTCACCGGCGGCGGTGTGCCCGACATAATGGTCGCCGATGACGTCTGCCAACCGTGCGACGTCGCCGCTTTCCCAAATCGTCACAGCAAGCGCGAAGGTCGCGCGGTTCCGTGCCGCGACGTCACTCCGGCTGTCGGCATGCGCAAACGCCGAGCCGCCAAGGACCAGCACGAGGCCGAGCGTGATCGCGGTCCGGAACGTCTGGCTTGTCATTACGCTGTCCCTTCTTGATCGGGGCCAAGTCCAGCGCCCGAGTGAGCCTAACGCCAGTCGCCGGCCAGCGCCATCCATGCCGCGACTCCCGCCAGCGCGGCGGTCTCGGCCCTCAGGATGCGCGGTCCCAGCGACACTGGCCTGACCCCCGGCGCGGCGCGGATCGCCGCTCGTTCCTCGGGCGTGAAACCGCCCTCGGGGCCGGTCAGGATCAGTGCCGGGCCCGGCGCAAAGGCGGTCCCAAGCGATTCGCCGCCGGTCTCGTCGGCGAAATATAGGGTGCGGCCGGGATCCCTCGCACTGAGCAGCGCATCCAACCCCACCGGCTCGGCGATCTCGGGCACCAGCGTTCGGCCGCATTGCTCGGCCGCCTCGACCGCGATCGAGGCCAGCCGCTCGCCCTTGACCCGCTCGACCACGGTCCGCCGCGTGATTACCGGCAGCAGCCGCGCGACCCCCAGTTCGGTCGCCTTCTCGACCAGCCAGTCGACTTGCGACCGCTTGACCGGCGCGAACGCCAGCCACAGGTCGGGCACCGCTTCGACCGGCCGCGTCCGCCGCTCGACTGACAGCGACATCCGCTTCTTGCCGACCTCGGCGATCCGGGCGAGCCACTCCCCGCTCGCCCCGTCGAACAGCAGTACCTCGCCGCCCTCGCGCAGCCGCAGCACGTTCCCGAGATAATTGGCGTGGGGGCCGTCGAGTTCAACCGTCGCGCCCTCTCCGAGCGCGGTTCGAACGAACAGCCGCGGCAACGATCGGCATGGCCAGGCAGGCGTGGCGGGCATTCTTCGCCCCTACTTGAACCGCGCGGCGATGGGAAACTGATGTGTCTTCTATAATGCCATGGCGGGACTTGTTTTGCGGCAAGTCGATCTCGCGCCAGCCGGGCTCGCCTTGCCGATCGCCGGTTGTATCTCCGGCCAAGACGGGCGCCATGACGAATCGTTCTGCATCCACTGACCGCGACCTCGCCCCCGACTCCACCCGCATGAGCTTGCCACGCCGGTCCGAACGCGTATCGCTCGGCGCCGAAATCGAGTTGCGCCGCACCGGCACGATCAAGCACCATGTCACGGTGCGCGACTGCTCGCCGGAGGGGTGCTGCATCAACCTCGTCGACCGGATCGGCCTCGACGAGGTGATCTGGGTCAAGCTGCCGGGCCTCGAAAGCCTCGAGGCCTATGTCTGCTGGACCAAGGGATTTGTCGCGGGTCTCGAATTTGCCAGGCCGCTCCACCCGGCGGTGTTCCAGATGCTGCTCCAGCGGCACGGCGGCGCGTAGCAGACCCGAGCGGCCCGTCGCTCGACTTCGCCTGAATCGAGGGGGTAAGGGCGGGTAATGACCGGCCCGGCGACCCTCGACGACACCGTCCCCGACAGCGAACGCCGCGGCCTGATCGGCGCGTTGCCCTCGACCATTCGCCCACTCGCCTCGCTGATGCGGCTCGACCGGCCGATCGGGACCTGGCTGCTTTTCTGGCCGTGCGCGTGGTCGGTCGCGCTGGCCGGGGTCGCGGGCAAGTGGAGCCTGTTCGCGTGGCTCGCCCTCGGCGCCTTCGCGATGCGCGCGGCGGGATGCGTCTACAACGACATCGTCGACCGCGACCTCGACGCCCGAGTCGAGCGCACCCGCCTCCGCCCCCTCGCCAGCGGCCGGACTACCGTTCGCGCCGCCTGGGCGCTTACCCTTGCGCTTTGCCTTATCGGCCTGGTTGTCCTGCTCCAGTTCACGCGCACCGCCCAACTCGCGGCGCTCGCCTCGATCGTTCCTGTCGTCGCCTATCCCTACATGAAGCGCATCACCTGGTGGCCGCAGGCGTGGCTCGGGCTGGTCTTCTCATGGGGCGCGATCGTCGGCTGGCCTGCCGTGACCGGATCGCTCGAAGCACCGGCGCTGTGGTTGTGGGCGGGGAGCATCGCGTGGGTGATCGGCTATGACACGCTCTACGCCATCCAGGATATCGAGGATGACGCGATGGTCGGAGTCAAAAGCAGCGCCCGCCGCCTCGGCCGCCACGCCGCGTTGGGGGTCGGCATATTCTACGTGGCGGCGCTGGCTGGCTGGAGCGTCGCGATCTGGTCGGTACGGCCAAGCCTGCTCGCGCTCGCCGCGCTGCTCCCCGCTGCGGCGCACCTCGCCAGCCAGGTCGCCCGCGCGAACCCGGCCGACGGCGCGGGTGCACTGGCGCTCTTTCGCTCGAACCGCTTCACCGGCCTGCTGGTCTTTGCCGCGATGCTGACTGTCGGCTTGTCCGCACCCGCGTAAGTCCGTAACCGCCGCGCAATGCTTTCCCCCGACGCCGCGCGCGAAACCGCCCAATCCCTTGTCGAGCGCGCCCGCAAGGCCGGTGCCGATGCCGCCGACGCCGTTTACGTCGGAGGAAGTTCGCGCAGCGTGCAGGTCCGCATGGGCGCCTTGGAAGACGTCTCTTCGTCCGAAGGCGAGGAAATCGGCCTGCGAGTGTTTCGCGGCTCGCGCTCGGCCAGCGTTGCCTCCTCGGCGCTGGCCCCCGACGCGCTCACCGCGCTGGTCGAACGCGCATTGGCGATGGCCGGCGAGGCCCCCGAGGACGCCTGGGCCGGCCTCGCTCCTGCCGACCTGCTGCTGCGCGAAGCGCCCGACGACTTCGACACGTTCGACGCGACCCACGTCGACCCCGCCGCGCTCAAGGCCCGCGCGTTGGCAGCCGAAGCCGCCGCGCTCGCCGTCCCGCGCGTGTCGAACAGCTCGGGCTCGGGCGCCTCCGCCTCCGAATCGATCATGGCGCTGGCCACGTCCGGCGGTTTCGCTGCGTCGAGCCGATCGTCAGGCCACGGCGTCTCGGCGAGCGTCGTGGCCGGCGAGGCGGGGGCACTCCAGCGCGACTATGACTATGACAGCGCGCGGTTCCTCGCCGACCTCGAGGACGCCGCGACGATCGGCCGCCGCGCGGGGGTTCGCGCCGCCGCCCGGCTTGACCCGGTCAAGCTCGTTCCCGGCCGCATGGGGGTGCTGTTCGACCCGCGCGTCGCGACCTCGCTGCTTGGTCATCTCGCCGGCGCAATCACCGGGTCGAGCATCGCGCGCAAGACCAGCTTCCTCCAGGACAAGCTCGGGACACGCATCTTCGCCGCCGGGATCACCATCCGCGACGATCCTCACCGCCGCCGCGGCCTGCGCTCACGCGCGTTCGACGGCGAGGGCCTCCCGACCAGCGCCCGCAACCTCATCGACGACGGCGTACTGACGACCTGGCTGGCCGACAGCGCCGCTGCGCGCCAGCTTGGCATTGGTCCGACCGGCCACGCCGTGCGCGGCACGTCGGGTGCACCGGGGGCAGGTCCGGGCAACCTCTACCTCGAAGCCGGTGCCCGCAGCCGTGAAGATCTGCTCGCTGCTTACCCCCGCGCGATCCTCGTCACCGAGCTGATCGGAATGGGGGTCAACGGCTTGACCGGCGACTACAGCCGCGGCGCGGCGGGCTTCCTCGTCGAGCACGGCGAGATCGTTGGCCCGGTCAGCGAAATCACCATCGCCGCCAACCTGATCGAGATGTTCGCGACGCTCGAGCCCGGCAGCGACCTGACGCTGCGCCGCGGCATCGACAGCCCGACGATCCTCATCCCCGAAATGACCGTCGCGGCGGCCTGAAGACTCTCGCTGCTTCTTGGCATCGTCTTTGCGGGTCTGGCCTAGCGCGGCCCCTCCCCGATCGCCCAGAACACATGGGTCAGCACCTTCTGGCCCGGTCCTAGCACCTTTTCGTACACGTCCGGCCGACCCTGCGCGTCGAAACGGATGGCGCGGCCCCATTCGGCCGGACTGTCGCCCGACGATTGGGTCGAGAGCGGCGCAGGAGCCGCCTTGCCCACTAGGCGGACGCCGAAATTGGTCGACGCGAATGAAGCCGCTGTCGTCGTGGTGTCTAAGTGAGTATAAATGGTCACGAGCTCGTCGAAATCATGCTGGTTCGGGTACACGTTGCTCGGGCCGTAATTGACGATTCCGATGTAACCGCCTCCGGGGGCGTTCGTGTAATCCATGCAAGTGCCTTTATTGACGTTGTCGAACGTCGTATCCTGATGGTCGAGGCCGAAATCATGACCGATTTCCTGGCAGGCGACCATCGCCCGCCACTCCAGCGTGTTATATTGCTTCAAATTGAAATAAGAATCGTTGAGCTTGGTCGTCCCCTGCGTGATGTGCAGGCCCGATAGCCAGATCGACGCGATCCCGAGCCAACCGCGCTGTCCATAGCTGTCGTTGCACACCAGTATCTGCCCCGCGATCGGGCTGCACTGCTTAGTGCTAACCCCCGATGCAATACGCTGGCTGAGACTGAGGATCGATGACGTCCCCGTGGGGATGGAGCCGAGGAGAGGGGGGGTGACGCCCGGGCTTCCGCCTGTCGAACTATTCCAATCGCTCACTGCGGCACCCACTGCCGTATCCCACACTGGCTTCGTGAGGGCCTTGTTGACCATTAGCGAGACCGGATTGGTGATGCGCGCCCAATGGTAGCCGCCCCAGCTATTGGAGGCGGTCGCCGGTGTCGATACGGTGATGGCGACGCTCGCGATCAACGCGGCGCGCAGCAATTTCCTGACCATGGGTTTTCTCCCCGTGAAAGCCGCGACCCAGATCGATTTAACCCCCGCCGCAGCCCGTCGCAGAAGTCGGGAGAAAACTGCGCCTTAACGGATAGCTAGTCAAGCCGACGCGCGCAGGCCCGAACGCGCGAGGTCGATTTTGAGACAGCGGTCCTCGACCACCTTGAGCCCCGCCGCCTCGGCCTTTGCCGCGGCCTCGGCATTGCGGATCCCGAGCTGCATCCAGATCGCCTTCGCGCCCACCGCGATCGCCTCGTCGACCACCGGCCCGACGTCCTGCGACTTGCGAAAGATGTCGACGATGTCGATCGGCTCGCCGATCTGGCCAAGCTCACGCCAGATATATTCGCCGTGGACATGCTCGCCGGTAATGCGCGGGTTGACCGGGATGGTGCGATAGCCGCGATCCTGCACCGCTTTCATCACCCCGTAAGAGGCGCGGTCGGGGCGGTCCGACGCGCCGACGATGGCGATCGTCCTCGCGCCTTTCAGCAGTTCGTCGATCTCGGCGTCGGTGGTCAGTGGCATAATGCTCTCCCTCGCCGCATCAATGCTTCAGGCGGTGACTTTCTCCAATTGCGCGAGCATCGCCTCGGCTAGCCGGGCGAAGGCCTCGGCCGCCGGGCCCTCGCCGCCAGCAGGCGGTGTCCCCGCATCGGACGCCGCGCGCAGGCTCGCCGACAGTGGCAGCCGCCCGAGGAACGGGATATTCATCCGCGCCGCTGCCGCTTCCGCCCCGCCGCTGCCGAACGGATCCGACGTCTCGCCGCAGTGCGGGCAGGCATAGCCCGCCATATTCTCGATCAGCCCGATTACCGGCACCCCGGTCTTGCTGAACAGGTCGATCGCCCGCTCGGCGTCGATCAGCGCGAGGTCCTGCGGGGTCGACACGATCAGCGCCGCCTTCGGTCGGGCCTTCTGCACCAGCGAGAGTTGCACGTCGCCCGTGCCCGGCGGCAGGTCGACCAGGATCAGCTCGGTATCGCCCCAGTCGCCGTCGATCAGCTGCGCCAGCGCGCTCGCCGCCATCGGCCCGCGCCACGCCAGCGCCTGTCCGGCCGGAACGAGCTGCCCGACCGAAAGCAATTTCACCCCCTGCGCCGTGACCGGGATCAGTAGTTTCCCGCGCGCCTCGGGGCGCTCGGTGGTGCCGAACAATTTGGGCTGCGACGGCCCGTAGATGTCGGCATCGATCAGCCCGACCCTGCGCCCCATCCGCGCCAGCGCGACCGCGAGGTTCGCCGCGATGGTCGACTTGCCGACCCCGCCCTTGCCGCTGGCGATGGCGATCAGCGTCCGCCCGACCTTGGCCGAGGTCAGCGCGATGCGCACATCCTTCGCACCTGCTTCCTGCTCGGCCTGCTGGATGCGCTCGTGAAGCGCCTCGCGCTCGGCCTTGCCCAGCCCGCTGCCGTCGACGATCAGCGTCACCACGCCCCCCGCCTCCTTGCGCGAGCGGATTCGGCTCTGGTCTGCTTCGTTGCTCATCAAACGCCTGTCATTAAAATTTCGATCACACCGATGATGCGATGTCCCCGCTATCCAGCGCGGACCTCATCGAACAGCGCCGCAGCCAAAGAGATGTTCGTTGGCCGCTTCGCCTGATGCGGCGGGAGATCCGGGGAGATTTCTGATAGACACCCGGCGCAGATAGTTTGCGCATGATATTCCGACAACCGATCTTTGGTGGCGTCGCGAACGCCTCCCCTGTATTTTCGTCGGCGCGCTTCCTATACAGGGGATATGACAATATTTTCTCGGTGGGATCGCCTGTTCGCCATTAGCAAGGGTCCGTGGGGCTCGGGCGGCAATGACGAGGAACCGACGGGCAAGCCGTCGGTGCCGCCAAGCGAGCTACCACCATCCGACAACGACGGCCCGTGGAGCCAGCCACCTCGCAAGGGCCGGAGCGGCAACCCAGCCGGCCCGGCTTCGAACATCGAGGATTTCCTCCGCCGCAGCCGCGAGCGATTCAACCCCAACGGCGGCGGTTCCTTCCCGTCGCGCCCTGACGGGTCGATCTTCGTGTGGGCCGCCGCGGCAGTGGCGGCGCTATGGCTTGTGCTGACCTCGTTGCATTCGATCGCCCCGCAGGAGCGTGGCGTCGTCACCCGCTTCGGCCGTTATGCCTACACGCTCTCGCCGGGCGTTGGCATCACCTTGCCCTCGCCGATCGACCGGGTACGCAAGATCGACGTCGAGAAGATCCAGACGATCAACCTCGGCAGTGAAGAGAGCGAGACGCTGATGCTGACCGGTGACGGCAACATCATCGACATCGCCTATCAGGTGCGCTGGAACATCCGCGTCCCCGAGCAATATCTGTTCGAGCTCGCCCAGCCCGACGAGACCATCCGCCAGGTCGCCGAAAGCGCGATGCGCGCCGCCGTCGCCAACGTCACGCTGCGCGATGCAACCCAGAAGCGCGGCGAGATCGAGAATCGCGTGCAGGAGGAAATGCAGCGAGTGCTCGACAACTATCATTCGGGCGTGCTGATCCAGGGCATCGCGATCAAGCAGGCCGATCCCCCCGCCGCCGTGCTCGACGCCTTCAAGGAGGTCTCGGCCGCGCAACAGCAGGCGCAGAGCTACGTCAACCAGGCGCGCGCCTATGCGCTCCAGCTCACCGCAAAGGCTCAAGGCGAGGCGGTCGCCTTCGACAAGGTCTACGGTCAGTACAAACTCGCCCCCGAGGTGACCCGCCGCCGCATGTATTACGAGACGATGGAGCGCATCCTCGGCAGTGTCGACAAGACGATCGTCGACGCGCCGGGAATCAACAGTTACCAGCAGCTGCCGCCCGTCATGCGCAGCGCGCCGAAGGAGCCGGCCCGATGAGCTTCCTCCTTCGCCGTCCACTGTTCGCCGCGGTCGCCGCAATCCTTTTGCTGATCGTCTTGCTCAACACGGTTGTAGTCGTGCCCGAGACGCGTCAGGCGATCATCACCCGCTTCGGCAAGCCGATCTACATCCTCAACCAGTATCGCGCGGACCAGCCACTGGGCTCTGCGGGCGCCGGGCTTAACTGGCGGATCCCGTTCGTCGACAACCTCGTGTGGGTCGACAAGCGCGTGCTCGACGTCGACATGGAGCGGCGTCAGGTGACCTCGACCGACCAGCAGCGCTTGGAGGTCGATGCCTTCGCCCGCTACCGCATCGTCGATCCCCTTCGCATGTACATCCGCGCCCGCTCGGTCGACGGGTTGCAAGGTGCGCTGGTCCCCAATCTGGGCTCGGAGCTGCGCAACGAGCTCGGCAAGCGGCCGTTCGCCTCCTTGCTCTCGCCCGAGCGCGAAGGGGTGATGGAGAATGTCCGCCGCGGGCTCGACCGGGTCGCGCGCCAGTACGGCGCCGAAGTGATCGACGTGCGCATCAAGAAGGCCGACCTGCCGACCGGTGCGCCGCTCGACAGCGCCTATGACCGGATGAAGACCGCGCGAGAGCAGGAAGCCCGCTCGATCCGCGCCGAAGGTGCCAAGCTCGCCCAGATCATCCGCGCGCAGGCCGACGCCGACGCCTCGAAAGTCTATGCCGACAGCTTCGGCAAGGACCCGCAGTTTTACGACTTCTATCGGGCGATGCAGTCGTACCAGGCGACTTTCCTTGGCGACGGTGTCACGAAACCGTCACCGACGACGATGATCCTGTCGCCGCAAAGCGATTACCTCAAACAATTCTCGGGACGCTGACGCATTCCACGCCGTTCAAATCGGGTTCATGCAATCGACCTAGCGTCGCTCGCACTAACGATTCATAATACGAGGGTTTTCGAATGAGTTTCCTCAAGGAGTCTCCGATCGTGCGCTATGCCTATGGGGTTGCCGGTGCGCTATTGCTCGGCGGTACCGCGTTTTCGATCGCCACCGGTCCGGTCGGCGCTCAGGTTGCGCAGAATTCGCCGTCGGCGATGGCGCCTCGTCCGGGCGCGCCGATGAGCTTTGCCGACCTCGCCGCGCGGCTCCAGCCGGCGGTGGTCAACATCTCGACCAAGCAGCGCATCACGGTCAAGCAGCAGGCCGACCCGTTCGAGGAATTCTTCCGCCGGTTCGGCGGACAGGGCGGCGTTGCACCCGGCGAAGGCGCGCAGCCGCAGCCGCGCACCCGCGAGACCGGCTCGCTCGGCTCGGGCTTTATCGTCTCGCCCGACGGCTACATCGTCACCAACAACCACCTTATCCAGGGTGAGAGCGGTACCGGCACGGTCGACAGCGTCACCGTGATCATGACCGACCGCAAGGAATATCCTGCCCGCATCATCGGCCGCGACCAGGCTTCGGACCTCGCGCTGCTCAAGATCGACGGCGCCAACCTGCCCTACGTCAACTGGGGCGATTCGACCCGTGCGCGCGTCGGCGACTGGGTTGTCGCGATCGGCAACCCCTATGGCCTTGGCGGATCCGTCACCGCCGGGATCATCTCGGCGCTCCACCGCGGCATCACCGGGGCGGGCGCCTACGACCGCTACATCCAGACCGATGCCGCCATCAACATGGGCAATTCCGGCGGGCCGATGTTCGACCTCAATGGCAACGTCATCGGCATCAACTCGGCGCTGATCTCGCCGACTGGGGCGAGCGTGGGCATCGGGCTCGCCATTCCGGCCGAGCTTGCCCAGCCGGTGATCGAGACGTTGCGCAAGGGCCAGCGGCCGTCGCGCGGCTACCTCGGCGTGGGCCTTCAGCCATTGGACGAAAATATCGCCGCCTCGCTCGGCTTGCCCAAGGACATGGGCGAGATCGTTCGCTCGGTCCAGCCGAACGAGCCCGCCGCGCGCGCCGGTATCCAGCAGGGCGACGTCATCGTCCGCGTCGCCGGCCAGCAGGTCAATCCCGACCAGACCGTCAGCTACCTCATCGCCAACACCCAGGTCGGAACGCGCGTGCCGGTCGACATCATCCGCGACGGTCGCCGCCAGACGATCACCGTCGTCGTCGGCCAGCGCCCGACCGAGGAAGCGCTCGCCAAGACGATCGGCGGCGGCGCCAACGACGGAACAAGCGACAGCGGCACTCCGACCGGCCCCGCGACCAAGGCTCTCGGCCTGTCGCTCCAGGCGCTGTCGTCGCAGCTGGCCCAAGCGCTGAGCCTGCCGCCCGGCACCCGCGGCGTCGTCATCACCGCGGTCGACCCGTCGAGCGATGCGTCGGACAAGGGCCTGCGCCGCGGCGACGTGATCATCTCGATCAACCGCGCGCTCGTCGCCACCCCGGCGCAGGTCAGCGCGGCGGTTGCGGCCGCTCGCGCCGCCAATCGCACCAGTGTGCTGCTGCTCGTTAAACGCGGCACCGCGCCCGAAGCGTTCATCGGGGTCGACATCGCCCCGCGCTAGGTCGCGCTAACCGCTTGTTGCGCTCCCTCGACTTCGGCTAGGCTCCGCGCCCAAGCGAAGTTGAGGGCTCGACACAGCGACACGACCAAATTGTTCATCGGCTCGGGCCCCGGCGCCGCCGATCCGCAGGCGCTCGAACTGAAGCGCGCCAATCGTCACGGCCTCATCGCCGGCGCGACCGGCACTGGCAAGACCGTCACGCTGCGGGGCATCGTCGACGGATTGAGCGCGATCGGCATCCCGACCTTCGTCGCCGACGGGACAGCCACCGTGCCTTATTGCATTAGCAGACGACTCCAACGCCAAGAACTCGACGTCTGCCGTTAAACTGATCGCCTCGGCTTGAGTTAGCCTGCTGGTTGGCTGGCGGCTTTGTCGTTCTTCGGGCTAGCGAACCCGCATTGCCTTTGCTCCATCGCAATCTGCTTGGTGATGCGGCTGGCGTTTTCCGAATAGGCCTCCGTCACCGAGCCGTGATTGACGGTCTTGCCAGTCAGCGGACTCACACCTTGGCAGATGTGGAAGACATGCGGCGTCGCGGACGTCTTGGCTCCGTTCTCCGGCGCGATCCAATACACGACATCCTGGCCGCCCGGGTGTGCGGCGTCCTTCGTCGCATCAGCCACCGCCTGCGAGTCTTTGGCAATCTCTTGCGCCTGGCTGGCGACCTCGGGGGAACAGGCCGTTGTGGGCTGACCGGCCTTGATCTGGGCCGCGCAGCTATTCATGTCCTTCGTATACTGCTCAACCGACGGCGGGTTGAAGCTGACCCCCATCATCGTCGCGAGCACTGCCAGGACGACGCCAACGCCGCCGGCAATCTTCTTGTTCTTCGGATCCATGTCCTTGTCCATGAAGATCAGGACAAGCAGCGGGAGGAAAGCGACTACCGTGATGATGGCGCCAAGCTGGTTCTGAAAGAAAAACTTCACCTTGTCAGACTCGCGCGCCGGATCCTGCTTGTTAGCAGCCTTCCACATCAGGCTGCCGGCAATCGCGCAGACCGCGATAACGACCAGAAGGCCAATTAGCAGGCCAAGGTTTCCATGGTCGAACTTGTGCTGGCGGAGCAGGACGACCCCCGCGATTTCGGTGCCGATGGCGACGATCCATGCGATCACGGCGAAAATGCGAAGGCGCTTGGCGGCGGCTCCCTGATCGTGCGTCGCACGCCATTCCTTGGTGACGTCGACCTCTGCCGCCGGTTTGTTGTCGGACATGTTTACGTCCCCCCTATCCACATTTGGGCCCAATGGGATACGAGTGCCCGATGCAGCAATTACGATCAACCCTGACTCGACAAGAATGGCGTTGAACGATTCGCGACCAGCTCAGTCGGATGCCAGATCGGCAATTCCTTGCTGCGCGGAATTCTAAGTTCAGTTGCCGGGAAGGGAGCACGATATGGGTTGGTATCTAAAGAAGAGCTTCGCGATCGGCCCTCTTAGGCTAAATCTGTCGAAGTCGGGACTAGGCGCGTCGGTGGGAGTGAAGGGCCTGAGGGTCAGTACAGGCCCCAAAGGCGCACAGGTAAATGCCGGTCGAGAGGGATTATATTATAGGGCATCGTTGAACACGCAGCCAAAACGTCCCGTTGGCGCGCTACCGCCGGGTGAAAGCGAGATTTCGAGTGCGCAAGATGGGACCAACGAACCTTCCCAAGCAGACGTTGCCGACGCAATCGTTGAGTCTGGGACCCACGCCGTGGCTAGCTCGGTCGGGCGCCAGCTCGGCAACCAGCTGATCAGGGGGATCCTCGGCGGACTGTTCCGTGGCCGCTAGCCTCGTCGACCAGCTGAGCGCGCTCGAAAGCGCGTGGCGCGCCGCGCTGCTCGCCAAGGACGAGGCGGCGCTGCGCGAGCTCATTCATCCCGACTTCAAGCTCGTCGGCGTGCGCGCGACGGGCGAGCCGATCTCGGTCGATCTTGATGCGTGGGTACGGGCGCTCGCCGCGATGGAGATCGTCGCGGTCGAGTTCAACGTGATCGAGGCGGTCGGCACCGGGGACACGCTGATCGGCACGGTCGACGCCTGCTGGAAGGTGCGCTTCATGCACCAGTGCATCGAAGAGCGCGTGCTGCTGACCGACGTCTGGGTCCGCGCCGGGGACCGCTGGCAGGTCATTCGCCGCCACACGAGTTTCGTTCCCTCGGTGTCCGGCGCCGATAGCTGAATTGCTGGCCGTGCTAAACCTGGTCACCGGCAGACCTTGCCAGCCCGACCATCAACGCGGCGAAGAGCGCGGTGCATTGGCCATTGGCAAGGGATAGGCGGTGGTCGACTTGACCCGCTCCATCGCGAACCGCGACGTGACGTTCTTGCACGGCACCTGCGCGACCAGCCGTTTGTAGAAGGCGTCATAATCGCTCATCCCCGGCACCGCGATGCGCAGCAGGTAATCGACGTCCCCCGCCAGCCGGTAGATATCCATCACCTCGGGCATCGCCGAAACCAATGCCGCGAACTCGCCGAGCCACGCCGCGCTATGATCGCCCGTCTTGATCTCGACGAACACCGTCAGCCCGAGCCCGATCGCTTCGGGATCGAGCAGCGCGACCCGGCGCTGGATCACGCCGCTTTCTTCAAGCTTTTGGATGCGGCGCCATGCCGGCGTCTGCGACAGATGCACCCGGCTCGCGACCTCGGCCACCGACAGCGACGAATCCTCCTGCAGGATCGCCAGGATTTTATAATCGGTCTGATCCATTCGTCTCCACCCGCGTTGTTGGAACATATTGCTCGACCCGGACACTCCCGGGAAAGTTTGACGCCTTTTGCCGCGACCCTGTTCCCAATTGCACCGGCGAACAGTATCTCCTCCCGGCGAGCCGTGCGCCTCGCGTCTAACTGGGCATCGCGAAAGTTTACACAATAATGTTGGAAGAATTTTCTAATTGCCGCGCGGGATCGACCCGCTGATGGACGCCAAGCGCCCGCCCGTTCCGTTCGTGCTGACCGCCAACGATCTGTTGTCGGGCTACACCGTTTATCATGACGGCGCCCGCTGGGTGGCGAAGCTGGGTGACGCCCTGGTCGCGCAAGACGCTGAGTCCGGTGACCGACTCAACGAACTTGGCCTCGCCGAGCTTTCGCGGGGGGCGATCATCGACCCCTATCTCGCCGGCGTAACGATCGGTGACGACGGCGCCATCGCCCCGCGCCATTTCCGCGATACCTATCGATTAAGCGGCCCAACCATTGCCTTCGCCGGCCCCGCCTTCGTCCCCGGAGAGCAATGATGTACCGCTACGACGAATATGACGAGACCATCGTCCGCGAGCGCGCCGCGCAATTCCGCGACCAGGTCGAGCGGCGCATCGACGGCTCGCTGACCGAGGAGGAGTTCACGCCCCTGCGGCTGATGAACGGTCTATACCTCCAGCTCCACGCCTACATGCTGCGCGTCGCGGTGCCCTACGGCACGCTCAATTCGCGCCAGTTGCGCCAGCTCGGGCTCATCGCCGAGAAATACGACCGCGGCTATGGCCACTTCACCACCCGCCAGAACATCCAGTTCAACTGGCCCGTGCTGAAGGACGTCCCAGACATCCTTGACATGCTCGCCGACGTCGAGATGCACGCCATCCAGACCAGCGGCAACTGCATCCGCAACGTCACCGCCGACCATTTTGCGGGGGTCGCCGCCGACGAGGTCGAGGACCCGCGCCCCACCGCCGAGCTGATCCGCCAATGGTCGACGCTCCACCCCGAATTCGCCTTCCTCCCGCGCAAGTTCAAGATCGCGGTGACCGGTGCCCCCGACGACCGTGCAGCCATCGCGGTCCACGACATCGGGCTCCAGATCCTGCGCAACGAGGCGGGCGACATCGGCTATCGCGTCCTCGTCGGTGGCGGCATGGGCCGCACCCCGTTTATCGCCAAGACGGTGCGCGAATTCCTCCCCAAGGCCGAATTGCTCGGCTATCTGGAAGCGATCCTGCGGGTCTATAATCTCGAGGGCCGCCGCGACAACAAGTTCAAGGCCCGCGTGAAAATCCTCGTCCACGAAACCGGCACTGAAGAGTTCATCGCCCGGGTCGAGGCCGAATACGCCCGCAGCCCCAAGCCGAGCGTCCAGGCCGACCCGGCCGAGGTCGCGCGCATCGCCGCTTACTTCGCCCCGCCCGAATACGAAAAACTGCCGGCAACCTCCGATGCGTTCGCGGCCGCCCGCAAGGCCGACCCGGCGTTCGAGCTGTTCGCGGCGACCAACCTCTTCCCGCACAAGGCGCCGGGCTACACCGCGCTGACGGTGTCGATGAAGCCGATCGGCGCTCCTCCGGGCGACGCCTCGGCCGACCAGATGCGCCGCCTTGCCGACATCGCCGAGCGCTGGTCGCTGGACGAGATGCGCATCACCCATGTCCAGAATGTCGTCCTGCCGCACGTCCGGCTTGACGACGTCCACGCCGTCTGGTCGGCGCTGGTCGAGGCAGGCCTCGAGACCCCCAACGTCGGGCTCATCACCGACATCATCGCCTGCCCCGGCATGGACTATTGCAAGCTCGCCACCGCGCGCTCGATCCCGATCGCCGAGGCCATTTCCGAACGCTTCGCTGACCCCGCGCGCCAACGCGAGATTGGCCCGCTCGGGATCAAGATCTCGGGCTGCATCAACGCCTGCGGCCACCACCATGTCGGCGCGATCGGCATCCTCGGGCTCGAAAAGGGCGGGGTCGAGAATTACCAGATCACGCTCGGCGGCGAGCCCGGCACCAATGCCTCATTGGGCGAGCGGCTCGGCGCGGGGATCGACGGGGATGCGGTTCCCGGCGCGATCGAGCGCATCGTCGAGACTTATCTCAACCTGCGCACCGGCGTCGAAGAACCCTTCATCGACACAGTCCGTCGCGTCGGCCTCGACCCGTTCAAGCCGGCACTGGTTGCCCCAACCCCGGAGGCCGCCGATGCCCTTGCTTGATCGCACCGGCCTCAAGCCCGACGAGTTCACCCGCGACGACCTCGCCGCGCCCGCGATCATCGTACCGCTCGACGGCCTCGATGAGGCCCTGTCGAATCGCGCCCAAGGCCAGCGCATCGGTATCGACGTGCCCAACACAGCCGTTCCATATGACCTCCCGACCCAGGCCGGGATCGACCTCATCGCGGTCGCCTTCCCCAAGTTCGGCGACGGGCGCGGGTTCAGCATCGGCCATGCCCTGCGCGAACAGGGTTTCAGCGGCACGCTCCGCGTATCGGGCGCATTGCTCCCGGACCAGTTCGCCTTTGCCCTTCAATGCGGCTTTGACGAGGTCGAGATCGACGCCGAACGCCTCGCCCGCCAGCCAGTCGAGCAGTGGCTCGCCGCGCTCGGCGATGTCACGCTCAGCTACCTGGAATCGACCGATGGCACCCCGTCGATCTTCGCCAAGCGGGCCGCCGCCGTTAGAGCCTTGGCCGAGTGACCGACACGCCACCCTCGATCACCGGCGCCCAGCCGTGGGAACGCCTCGCCTCGCTGCGCGCGGCGGTCGACGGCCGGATCGTCTTCACGACCAGCTTCGGGCTGGAAGACCAGGCGCTCACCCACATGATCTTCGACGCCAAGATCGACATCGACGTGGTCACCATCGACACCGGCCGGCTGTTCCCCTCGACCTATAAATTATGGGCCGACACCGAGGACAGGTACGCCCGCCGGATCAAGGCATTTTACCCCGACGCCGAGGCGGTTGCCGCGTTCGTCGCCGACTGGGGGATCAACGGCTTCTACCACGCGACCGACGCCCGCTCGGGCTGCTGCGGCGTGCGCAAGGTCGAGCCCTTGCAGCGTGCGCTGGCCGGCGCATCGGGCTGGGTCACGGGCTTGCGCGCCGACCAGTCGGAAACGCGTGGCGCCGTCCCGCTCGCCGCGTGGGACGTGACTCACGGCCTGGTGAAAACCGCGCCGCTCTACGACTGGACGCGCGAACAGGTGGTCGCCTTCGTCGAAACCGAGTCAGTCCCGATCAACCCGCTCCACGCGCAAGGCTTCCTCTCGATCGGCTGCGAACCCTGCACCCGCGCGGTTGCGCCCGGCGAGCCCGAGCGCGCTGGCCGCTGGTGGTGGGAGAACGACGAAAGCAAGGAGTGCGGCCTTCACATCGGCACCGACGGCAAGCTCGTCCGCACGAGTGTCGCCGCATGACCCCCCGCGTCCCCGAAGCGACCCCCGCGCGGATCGCGCCGCTGGCGACCTTCCCCGCCTTCTTCAAACTCGAAGGCCGCCGCGTGGTCGTCGCCGGGGGTTCGCCAGGCGCGCTGTGGAAGGCCGAGCTCCTGTCCGCCGCCGGAGCCCATGTCGCCGCCTTCGCCGGTGACAGCGAGGGCGCGGCGCTGTTCGCCGGGCTCGCCGCGCACCCCGTTGCAGGCCCGGTCACCGTCGAGCCGCGCGAGTGGAACCCGGCCGACCTGATCGGCGCAACCCTCGCCTTCGCCGATCTCCTGGACCACGACGAGGCCCTCGCCTTCGTCGCCGCCGCCCGCGCCGCAGGCGTCCCGGTCAACATCATCGACCAGACCCCGCTGTGCGACTTCCAGCTCGGCACGATCGTCAACCGCTCGCCGGTGATCATCGCCATCTCGACCAACGGCGGCGCGCCGATGCTCGGCCAGTCGATCCGCACCCGCATCGAGAGCGTGCTCCCCCGCCGCCTCGCCGACTGGGGTCGCGCCGCGCTCGAGTGGCGACCGCGCCTCAAGCGGGTTATCGAGAGTTTCGCCGACCGCCGCGACTTCTGGGGCCGCTTCACCGCGCGCACCTGGGCCAACATCGACCGCGCGCCCGCGGAAAGCGACTTCCGCGCGCTCCTCACCGGTTCGGCGGGAGAAAGGCGCGGTAGCGTGATCCTCGTCGGCGCCGGCCCGGGCGACCCCGAACTGCTCACCCTGAAAGCGGTCCGCGCGCTGCAGGCGGCGACGGTCATCCTTTACGACGACCTCGTCACCCCCGAAGTGCTCGAACTCGCTCGCCGCGAAGCAACCCGCGTCGCGGTCGGCAAGACTGGCCACGGCCCGTCGTGCAGCCAGGCCGACATCAACGCCCGCGTCGTCGAATTGGCGCTCGCGGGCGAAACCGTGGTCCGGCTGAAGGGCGGCGACCCGCTGATCTTCGGCCGCGCGACCGAGGAAATCGAGGCGTGCCGCGCCGCCGGCGTGCCAGTCACCATCGTCCCCGGCATCTCCGCGGTGCAGGGCGCCGCTGCCGCGCTCGGCTTCTCGCTGACCGAGCGGAAACACGCGCGGCGCGTCCAGTTCGTCACCGGCCACGGCGCCGACGGCAAGCTGCCGTCCGACATCGACTGGCCCGCGATGGCCGACGAGGCCGCGACCACCGTCCTCTACATGCCGCGCAAGACCCTCGCCGCGTTCGTCGAACAGGCCGTCGCGGCGGGGCTCGATGCACGGACACCGGCGCTTGCCATCGCCTCGGCCACCCGCGCCGATCAGGCCGAGGTTGCGGGAACGATCGCCGACCTCCCCGCCCTCGCGATCAGCCTCCCCGACGGAGCACCGGTGCTCGTCATCATCGGCAAGGTCGTCCGCGACCATGTCCCGGCGCTCGCCGCCGAAGCGCGCACAAGGAGCGCCGCATGACCGCGCGCGCTCCTGCCCCCGTCCTTACCCACCTCGACCAACTCGAGGCCGAAGCGATCCACATCATGCGCGAAGTGGTCGCCGAGACCGATCGCCCGGTGATGCTTTATTCGGTCGGCAAGGACTCGGCGGTGATGCTCCACCTCGCGCGCAAGGCGTTCTTCCCCGCACCGCCGCCGTTCCCGTTGCTCCACGTCGACACGACCTGGAAATTCAAGGCGATGTACGAGCTGCGCGACAAGGTCGCCGCGATGAGCGGGATGGAGCTGATCGTTCACCGCAACCCCGAGGCGATGGCGCAGGGGATCAACCCGTTCGATCACGGCAGCCACCACACCGACATGTGGAAGACGCAAGGATTGAAGCAGGCGCTCGACCAGTATCGCTTCGACGCGGCGTTCGGCGGCGCCCGCCGCGACGAGGAGAAGGTCCGCGCCAAGGAGCGCATCTTCTCGTTCCGGTCGGCGCAGCACCGCTGGGACCCGCGCAATCAGCGGCCCGAATTGTGGAACCTCTACAATACGCGAAAATCGCCCGGCGAGAGCATCCGCGTCTTCCCGCTGTCGAACTGGACCGAGCTCGACATCTGGCAATATATCTATGCCGAGGACATCCCGATCGTCCCGCTTTACCTCGCCGCCAAACGCCCGACCGTCATCCGCGACGGCACGCTGCTGATGGTCGACGACGACCGCTTCCCGCTCGAGCCTGGCGAAGTCCCGGTCGACCGCTCGATCCGTTTCCGCACGCTTGGCTGCTACCCCTTGACCGGCGCGGTCGAGAGCGAGGCCGCGACCCTGCCCGAGATTATCGCCGAAATGCTCGTCGCGACCACCTCCGAACGGCAGGGCCGGGTGATCGACCGCGAGGGCGGCGCCGGCATGGAGATCAAGAAGCAGGAAGGCTATTTCTAGTATGGCCTCCGCCTTCCAGTCGATCGACCGGGCGGCCGAGGCCCGCGCCGAGCTCGACGCCTATCTCGCGCTTAACTCCCGCAAGTCGCTGCTCCGCTTCCTTACCTGCGGGTCGGTCGACGACGGCAAGTCGACGCTCATCGGCCGGCTGCTCTACGACACCCACGCACTGTTCGAGGACCAGCTCGCCACGCTCGAAGTCGACAGTGGCAAGTCGGGAACGCAAGGGCCGGCGCTCGACATGGCGTTGCTGGTCGACGGTCTTGCCGCCGAGCGCGAGCAAGGCATCACGATCGACGTCGCCTATCGCTTCTTCTCGACCCCCAAACGCAAGTTCATCGTCGCCGACACCCCGGGCCACGAGCAATTCACCCGCAACATGGTCACCGGCGCCTCGACCGCAGAGCTCGCCGTCCTGCTGATCGACGCGCGCAAGGGCGTACTGACGCAGACCCGCCGCCATAGCTTCCTCGTCGACCTGCTCGGCATCAAGAGCCTGGTGCTGGCGGTCAACAAGATGGACCTCGTCGGCTTCAGCCAGGCGCGGTTCGACGAGATTGTCGCCGACTATCGCGCCTTCGCCGACCAGGCCGGGATCGGCGAATTCGTCGCCATCCCCGTGGTCGGGCTGTCGGGCGACAATGTCGCAAGCCGCAGCGCGTCAATGCCGTGGTACGACGGCCCCTCGCTGATCGAGCATCTCGAGAACGTACCGGTCGCCGCCAAGGCCAATGGCAAGCCCGGCGCCGATAACGCGCCGTTCCGCATGGCGGTGCAATGGGTCAACCGCCCCAACGCCGCCTTCCGCGGCTATGCCGGCCAGATCGCAAGCGGGGTCATTCGGTCCGGCGATGACGTCAGTGTCTCGCGCTCCGGCCAGTCGTCCAGGGTGGAGCGGATCGTATCGTTCAATGGCGACCTCGACGTGGCGACTGCGGGGCAATCGATTACACTGACGCTGGCCGACGAGCTCGACATTGCGCGCGGCGACTTGCTCGGCGCCGTCGACGCGCCGGTCGCGCTCGCCAACGGGCTCGACGCCACCTTGGTGTGGATGGCCGAGGAACGGCTGGTCCCGCGCCGCTCCTACCTGATGAAGATCGGCACGCAGATGCTGTCGGCCTCGGTCGACGCGATCAAGCAGAAGATCGACGTCGACACGCTGGTCCGCAGCGCGGCCGAATCGCTCGGGCTCAACGATATCGGCGAATGCCGGGTCGAACTCGACCGCGCGATCCCCGCGCTTGCCTATGGCGACAACCGCCAGCTCGGCGCGTTCATCCTGATCGACAAGGTCAGCCACGCAACCGTCGCCGCCGGAATGATCCGCGCGGTACGGACGAGCACGCGGACACGGGCTGCGGAGGATGACGAGGCGAGCCGGATCGTCTGGATCGGCGGCGCATCACCGGCCCGGCGCGGCACGCTGATCGATCGGTTGAAACAGCAACTCCAGGTCAGCGGCCACCCGGTGTTCGTGCTCGACGGCGCCGCCTTGCGCGACCTCAACGAGGACCTTGCTGGCGAGCCATCGGGCGAAACCGTGCGCCGCGCCCGCTCAGTCGCCCGCCTGCTCGCCCGCGCCGGGGTCAACGTCATCGTCGATGTCGCGGGCGGCGAAGCCGACGCCCACCCCGGCAAATGGATCGACGCCGACGCCCCCGACGCCGACGCCTCGGACGACTGGGTGATCTAGCGCAGCCACTCGGGCAGCTTGTCGGCCTCGATCAACGCCTGGATGTCCTGCCGCTCGCGAATCACCGAAAATTTGGCTCCCGACACCATCACCTCGGGCGTCAGCGGCCGGCTGTTGTAAGTGCTCGCCATCGTCGCCGCATAAGCTCCGGCGGTACGGAACACGACCAGGTCGCCCGCCTCGACCGCGCCCATCCGCCGCCCGGTCGCGAACGTGTCGCCGCTCTCGCACACCGGACCGACGACATTGGCCTTCATCTTGCCCCCATGCGGCGTGACCGGGTCGATCGCGTGATAGGCGTCGTACAGGCTTGGCCGCATCAGGTCGTTCATCGCCGCGTCGACCACCACGAACGGGTCGCCGACCCCCGGCTTGACCCGCACCACCTCGGACAATAGCACGCCGGCATTGGCGACGATCAGCCGCCCCGGCTCGAAGATCAGCCGGACGTCCCAGTCGGCGGTGATCCGCGCGACCATCGCGCCATATTCCTCGGGGCCCGGCGGAAGTGGCACGTCGCGGTCGTAGGGCACGCCCAACCCGCCACCCAGATCGGCGAAGCGGATGACATGGCCGTCCTCGCGCAGTTCATGAATTAGCGCCCCGACCTTCTCGAACGCTGCGTCGAGCGGGGCGAGGTCGGTTAGCTGGCTGCCAATGTGGACCGCCACTCCCTGCACCGCGAGGTTGGGGAGCGCGCGCGCCGCCGCATAGGCCTCGCGTGCATCGCTGATCGGCACCCCGAACTTGCTCAGCGCGCCGCCGGTCGAAATCTTCTTGTGGGTCCGCGCATCGACATCGGGATTGACGCGGAAAGCGACCGGCGCGGTCATCCCGAGATCGGTCGCGACCCCAGACATCATCTCCGCCTCGACCACCGATTCGAGGTTGAACTGGAGCAGCCCGCCCTTGAGCGCGGTCGCCATCTCGTCGGCGGTCTTGCCCACCCCCGAGAAGACGATCCGCTCGGGCGGGATACCTGCGGCGATCGCGCGGCGATACTCACCGATCGACACCACGTCCGCGCCAAGCCCCTCGCGCGCCAGTGTCGCCAGCACCGCGCCATTGGGATTGGCCTTGACCGCATAGGCGATCAGCGGGTCGCCGGTGCTGGCTAATGCCTGTGAAAATACGTGCGCATGGCGAACCATCGTCGCCGAGGAATAGACATAGACGGGCGTGCCGACCGCCGCCGCGATCGCGGGAAGCGGGACGTCCTCGCAATGAAGGACGCCGTCGCGCAGGGTGAAATGATCCATGAAAAATATAGTCTTTCAATCGGGCGCCGATCGCCCTCGCGTACTCAGATAATCAGGCGGCGAGGAGGCGATCGGCGGGGTCGACCATGCCCGGGTCGATATCGGGCAATTGGTCGAGTTCGGCGTAAATATCCGGCAGGTCGCCGCGCGTCACCAGGTCGAGAATGTCCTGAAAGCGGTCGATGACGAAGTAATTCTGCTGGAACGCATCGGTCCGGTAGCGCGTGCGGAGCACCCGTTTCAGATCGAAGCCGAACCGCTTTGGCATGTCGCTTTCGAGGCTGTAGTGCGCCTCGCCGAAGCTCGACAGGATCCCCGCGCCGTAGATCTTGAGGTCGCCATCCTCGCGCGTCAGGCCGAATTCGACGGTGTACCAGTACAGCCGTGCGAGCCGGTTGAGCGCGCCATGATCGAGCGACTCGAGCCCGACGTGACCGAGCGCCTGCATGAAGTCGGCGATTTCGGGTTGGGCGAGCATCGGGACATGGCCGAACACATCGTGGAACACGTCGGGCTCCTCGAGGTAATCGAGCTGGTCGGGCTTGCGGATGAAGTTGCCGGCGGGGAAGCGGCGTTCGGACAAATGCTTGAAGAAGATGTCGTCGGGGACGACGCCGGGCACCGATACGACCGTCCAATTGCTGCGCTTGTGGAGTCGCTCGTTGAGTTCCTCGAGGTCGGGCACCCCCGGGTGGCTGAGGCTCAGCACGTCGAGCCCCTCCTCGAACGACGCGGCCGCGCGACCGTGAAGCAGCTTCCGCTGCCGGTCGAACAATGTATCCCAAACCATATGGTCCTCGGCCGTCAGCCGGTCCCAATGCTGCGGCACGGTCCAGTCGGCGGCGGCGCCCGGCGGCGGGGTCGGCGAGGCCAGCGCGCCATGTTTCTCGTGAATAACTTGATCGGTCATCAAAGCCTCTCTCATGTCGTTCGAAAGCAATAAAAAACCCCGCCGGGGAAAGCCTGGCGGGGTGTCGAATTCAGCGGCTGTTACGCGCGCGTCAGTCGTGTCCCGCCGGGGTGGCGTAATAATAGGTGGCCGATTTGCGCGCGGCTCCGCTGCGTTTCGCGGACGCGATGCGGGTGTTTCCGAGGGAAAGCGCGGCTGTCATGCGAGCTCCATAGAGTGGCTCACGGGATCCCGTCAAGCGTCAGCGCGCTTCGTCGAGGAAGTCGCGAACCTCGTCCAGCTCGACACTCCTGTCGACGAACGCCTGTCCGATCCCGCGCGCGAGGATGAACGGCAACCGCCCGCCCTCCTTCTTCTTGTCGGTCATCATCGCCTCGACCAGCGCCGCGCCCGACGCCGTGACGCCCGCTTCGGCAAGGCTCGTCGGCAGGCCAACTTCGGCGAAATGCGCGTACACCCGGGCCGCGTCTTCCTTGCTGCACACCCCGCGCGCGGCCGAAAATTGGAACGCCAGCGCGGTCCCGGCGGCAACCGCCTCGCCGTGGAACAGCCAATCCGAAAACCCCGTCTCCGCCTCCAGCGCATGGCCGAAGGTATGGCCCAGATTGAGCAGCGCCCGCCGCCCCTTGGTCTCGCGCTCGTCGGCGGCGACGACCTTCGCCTTGCCCGCGACCGCGGTGGCGATGGCGTAGCGCCGCGCTTCGGGCTCGCCGGCGATCACCGCCGCGCCATTGCCCTCGAGCCACGCGAAGAACCCGGCATCCTCGATCAGCGCATATTTGGCGATCTCGGCATAACCCGCGCGGACATGCCGCGGGTCGAGTGTCGCGGTGCAGGCGGGGTCGATCAGCACCAATTCGGGCTGGTGGAACGCGCCCACCAGATTCTTGCCGGCGGGAACATTGATCGCGGTCTTGCCGCCGACCGAACTGTCGACCTGCGCGAGCAGCGAGGTCGGCACCTGGACATAGCCGCATCCGCGATTGACGATCGACGCGGCGAACCCAGCCAAGTCGCCGATTACCCCGCCGCCCAGCGCGATGAGATGATCGCTCCGCTCGATCCCAAGCTCGAGCAGCCGGTCGACCAGTGTCGCAAGCCCGCTCCAGCTTTTGCTGGCCTCGCCCGGCGGCATGATGATCGGTACCGCGTCGAGCCCGCCCAGCCCGGTCACGAACCGCTCGCCAAGCGCCGCCCAGACATGCTCGTCGGTGACGACGATCAGCCGCCCGTCGCGCGCGAACGAGAATAGCCGCTTCCCCGCGCGGTCGATCAACCCGTCCTCGATCACCACGTCATAGGCGCGGGCGCCGAGCGCGACCGGGATGACGGTCATGCCGTCATCCCCCGCACTGCGCGCGATGGAGCAATTTCTGGTCGGCCAGCACCAGCGCCATCATCGCCTCGACCACCGGCGCGCCGCGAATCGCGACGCACGGGTCGTGGCGGCCCTTGGTCACGATCTCGGTCTCGGCGCCGCTCTGGTCGATCGTCTGCACCGGGGTCATGATCGACGAGGTCGGCTTGAACGCGACCCGCACCACCACGTCCTGCCCGGTGGATATGCCCCCCGCGACCCCGCCCGCATGGTTCGCCAGGAACTGCGGCCCGCCAAATCCGGCGCGCATCGCGTCGGCATTCTCCTCGCCGCGCAGCCGGGCAGCGGCGAACCCGTCGCCGATCTCGACCCCCTTGACCGCGTTGATCGACATGCAGGCCGACGCCAGTTCGGCGTCGAGCTTGGCATAGAGCGGTGCGCCCCAGCCCGCCGGCACCCCGCTCGCGACGCACTCGATCACCGCGCCCAGTGACGACCCCGCCTTGCGCGCATCATCGACCATCGCTTCCCATCGCGTGGCGGCCCCGGCATCCGGACAGAAGAACGGGTTCGCCCCGATCGCCTCGGCATCGAACGCGGCGCGGTCAATCGCGTCGCCGCCAAGCTCGACCAGATAGGCCCGGATCGAAACCTCGGGCACGACCAGCCGTGCCACCGCTCCCGCCGCGACCCGCGACGCGGTCTCGCGCGCACTGCTCCGCCCCCCGCCGCGCCAGTCGCGGTGGCCATATTTCGCATCATACGCATAGTCGGCGTGACCCGGCCGATAGGCCCCGGCGATCGCGCTGTAATCCTTGGGCCGCTGGTCGACATTGTCGATCATCAGCGAGATTGGCGTACCCGTCGTCCGCCCCTCGAACACCCCCGACAGGATGCGTACCTGGTCGGGCTCCTGCCGCTGCGTCGTAAAGCGCGACGTACCCGGCCGTCGCTGGTCGAGCCACGGCTGGATGTCGCTCTCCGACAGCGTGATCCCCGGTGGGCACCCATCGACCACCGCGCCGATCGCCGGCCCGTGACTCTCGCCCCACGTCGCAAAGCGGAACATTCGCCCGAAGCTGTTGACGCTCATGCGCCCGCTTTCCGAAACAGCGCAAAGCGGGTCGCATTGTCGGGATCGTCGTGCATGTCGCGCTTCAACACCGCCAGCCCATAGGCCGTCGCCGCCGCTTCCGACGCCAGCACCGCCCGGTCGCACCGGTCGAGCGCCGCCGCCGCCACCGCCGTATTGCTCGCCTCCTCGGTCGTCACACCAAGCGCGGCAAGATGCTCGGCGCATTGCGCCAGCGCGACGGGGTGCGATGCAATCACCGTGACCTCATCCAGCGCCACGCCCGGAAGCGCAAGCAAATGCACGCGCACGGGCATCACGCGCTCGTCGATTACCGCCAGCCGATCATCGGCCAGCAGTGCCGCAATCCCCGGCACCTCCCCCGCCCGGCTGTTCCGCATCGGCAGCACCCCAAGCTCGGCCGCGCCCGACGCCACCGCCTCGGCCACCGCGGCGAAATCGACGAACGGGATCGCCACTTGTCCGGGCGCGAACATCAGCGCCGCCTCGTGGGCAAAGGCGCCGGGCGCCCCAGCGTAGGCAATCGTCACGCGATCTTCGCCCCGAGCGAGCGCATCAGATCGGCATAGCCCGGGAATGACGTCGCGATCGTCGTCGCCCCCGTCACCACGACCGGCGCGCGCGCCGCCAGTCCGAGCGTGAGGAAACTCATTGCGATGCGGTGGTCATGATGCGCGTCAAGGATCGCTCCCCCGCGCGGGCTGCAGCCGAGCCCTTCGACAATCAGACTGTCCCCTTCTTCGCGAGCATCGACCCCGCACGCCACCAGCCCGGCGATGATCGCGGCGAGCCGGTCGCTCTCCTTGACGCGCAACTCGGCCAGCCCGTGCATCACGCTGCGCCCCGCAGCGAAGGCGGCGGCGACGGCGAGGATCGGATATTCGTCGATCATGCTCGGCGCGCGACTTGCCGGCACAGTCACGCCGCGCAACGCCCCGAACCGCGCCGAAATATCCCCGACCCGCTCCCCGCCAAAGTCGCGCTCATTGGCGATCACGAGGTCCGCGCCCATCTCGACCAGCGTCGTGAACAGCCCGGTCCTGAGCGGATTGAGCATCACCCCGGTCACCGTCACCGCCGAGCCGGGCACAACCAGCGCGGCGACCAGCGGGAAGGCTGCCGACGACGGATCGCCCGGCACATGCACCTCGGTCGCGGTCAGGCCACGCCGCGCGCCCAAGCTTATCGTCGCGCCACTGGTTTCGACCTCGACCCCGAACGCGCGCAGCATATTCTCGCTATGGTCGCGGCTCGGCGCGGGTTCGACCACCTCGACCGCGCCGCTCGCGTGGAGCCCGGCGAGCAGGATCGCCGACTTGACCTGCGCCGACGCCTTGGTGTTGACGAAATCCAGTCCGGACAGCCCGCCGCCGTGGATTGTGACCGGCAGCCGGTCACCTGGCCCCGCCTCGACCTTCGCCCCCATGTCACGCAAGGGATCGAGCACCCGGCTCATCGGCCGCCCGCTCAGCGACGCGTCGCCGGTGAAGGTCGCCGAGATCGGAAATCCAGCCGCCGCGCCCATCAGCAACCGCGCGCCGGTCCCGCTATTACCGCAATCAACCTCCCCCGCAGGCGAACGCCATTCACCCCCCGTCACCCGCCATTCGCCCCCGCCGAGCCGCTCGACCTCGACCCCGAAACTGCGCACCGCCGCGGCGGTATGAAGCACGTCCTCGCCCTCCAACAACCCGTGGATCGCGGTCGTCCCGCTTGCCAGCCCGCCGAGGATCAGCGCGCGGTGCGACATCGACTTGTCGCCGGGCACCTCGATCGTCCCCGCCAGCGCGCCCGATGCACTTGCGGTGAGCCGGTCCCCGCTCATGCCCGCGCCCCAAACAGTGCCGCGAGCGCGGCCAGCTCCGCTCCCGGGATATCGGCCTCTGCCATTCGCCCGGCCATCACCGCACGCACGCCACCAACCTCGATCGCGCCGAACAGCCGCACCGTATCGGGCAACTCCCACGCCGCCCCGTCGAGCTCGATCAGCGCCACCACTTCGCCGTTCGCCGCCGCCGCCAGCGCCTCGCCCGGAGACCCCGCCACGACGATCGGCGTGATCCGCCCGAACCGCTCGCGCGCGGCCTCGCGCAGCGCCACGTCGGCGGTCGGCGCATATAGTTGAACCGCCATCTCGGCTTGCGAATGCCGGCTGTGCGCCATCAACTCGCGCCAGACATGCGCGATCAGCGCCGGAGTCGCGATCCGCGCCTTCGCCGCCAGCCGCGCGACGATCGCGCTCTCGCGCTTGGGTCGCAGCTTGAGCAGCCCGTCGTCGCCCTTCAATTTCGCCACCTTGATCGCGACCGCCATCCGCCGCTCGAGCAGGTCGAGCAGCGCATCGTCGAGCTCGTCGATCTCTTGGCGAAGATCGTCGAGGCGCGGCGCTGGGCGACTTAAGTCAGGGTCGGTCATCGTCTCTCGCGGGGCCGCGGCGGAAGGTCGCGGTCATTCGGCTCCGGCCATCCCGGGCGCGAAGTCCATTGTCAAGTTGGGATCCCGTCGTCATGGAGCGACACGAGGAAGGGTCGGGCATTTGGCTGACGTGGCACCATCGATCGCAACGACCGTCGCGGGCGTGCTCGGCACCGCGCGACGGATCACGGTCAAGGTCGGCTCGTCGCTGATCGTCGGCGACGACGACGGCGTCCGCCACGACTGGCTCGCCTCGCTCGGCACCGACATCGCCGCGCTGAAGACCGCCGGCAAGCAGGTCGTGCTGGTCTCGTCGGGCGCGGTCGCACTCGGCCGGCGCCACCTTGGCCTCCGCAAGACCACTCGCCTCGATCACAAGCAGGCCGCCGCCGCCGCCGGCCAGGCGCTGCTGATGCAGGCCTGGGAGCGCGCGCTCGCGCCGCACGGCATCCCCACCGCGCAACTGCTCCTGACGATCGACGATACCGAACAGCGCCGCCGCTCGCTCAACGCCCGCGCGACGCTCGACGTGCTGCTCGCGCAGGGCGGGCTACCGGTCATCAACGAGAATGACAGCGTCGCCACCGACGAGCTCAAATATGGCGACAACGACCGCCTCTCCGCCCGCGCGGCGCAGCTGGTGCGCAGCGACGTGCTAATCCTGCTGTCCGACGTCGACGGGCTCTACACCGCCGACCCCGCGCGTTACCCAGCCGCCGAACACCTCGCCTTTATCACCGCGATCACCCCCGAGATCGAAGCCTTCGCGGGGGGCGCGGGCGTGGCTGGCACCGGCACCGGCGGGATGCGCACCAAGCTTGAGGCGGCAAGGATCGCCAGCGGCTTCGGCTGCGCCACGATCATCGCCTGCGGCCGCGCCGACCACCCCCTCGCGCGGCTGGCGGATGGCGCTCGCGCCACCCTTGTCGCCGCCTCCGGGTCACCCGCCTCGGCTTACAAGGCGTGGATCAAGGGCACGCTCGCGCCCGGCGGGTCGGTCACCATCGACGACGGCGCCGCGCGTGCGCTCGCGGCGGGCAAGAGCCTGCTCCCCGCCGGCGTGACCAAGGTCGAAGGCCGCTTCGATCGCGGCGCCTGCCTGCGCGTGTTCGACTCCGCGGGCACCGAGGTCGCGCGCGGCATCGCCGCCTATAACGCCACCGAAGCCGCCGCCATCGCCGGCCTCGGCAGCGCCGAAATCGAACGCCGCCTCGGCTTTTCCGGCCGCGACGAACTCATCCACCGCGACGACCTGGTGATGCTATGACCCTGACCGACCAGATGACCGCCATCGGCGCCCAGGCGCGAACCGCCGCCGACGCGCTCCGATCGGTGCCGGGCGAGCAGCGCAGCGCGGGCATTTCCGCCATGGCCCGTCACCTCCGCGCCAATGCCAGCGCCATCCTCGCCGCCAATGCCCACGACGTCGCCGCCGCCACGCGGCTGGTCGACCGCCTCCGCCTCGACGAGCAGCGGATCGAGGCAATGGCCGCCTCGCTCGACACGATCGCCGCCCTGCCCGACGTGATCGGCGAGGAGATGGCACGCTGGACCCCGCCCAACGGGCTCGACATCGCCCGCGTCCGCACCCCGATCGGGGTGATCGGCATGATCTACGAGAGCCGCCCCAACGTCACCGCCGATGCCGCGGCGATCTGCCTGCGCTCGGCCAATGTGGTCATCCTCCGCCCCGGATCGGAGGCGTTCGCCAGCTGCGTCGCGATCAACGACGCGCTTCAGGCCGGGCTCGCCGGGGCGGGGCTCCCGCCGCACATCGTCCAGCTCGTCCCCACCCCGGATCGGGAGGCGGTCGGAATGATGCTCGAAGGGCTGAACGGCGCGATCGAGCTGATCATCCCGCGCGGCGGCGCGCCGCTGGTCGAGCGCGTCACCCGGGAATCGAAAGTGCCGACGCTCGGCCACCTCGAAGGGCTGTGCCACACCTACGTCCACGCCTCGGCCGACCCCGACATGGCGGTCGCGATCACCGTCAACGCCAAGATGCGCCGCACCTCGGTGTGCGGCGCGACCGAGACCTTGTTGATCGACCGCGACGCCGCCCCCGCGCTGCTCCCCCGCATTGCCGCCGCGCTGGGCGATTGCGAGCTGCGCGGCGACGAGGAAGCGCGCGCGATCGTGCCGATGATCCCCGCGACAAAGGCCGACTGGTCGACCGAATATCTGGGTCCCATCCTCGCCGTCCGCACCGTCGCCGGGCTCGACGAGGCGATCGCGCATATCCGCCGCTATGGTACCGGCCATACCGAAGCGATCATCGCCGCCGACCCCGCCGCCGCCGACACCTTTCTCGATCGGGTCGACGCGGCGATCGTTATCTGGAACGCCTCGACCCAGTTCGCCGACGGCGGCGAGTTCGGTTTCGGCGGCGAGATCGGCATCGCCACCGGCAAGCTCCACGCGCGCGGCCCGGTCGGTCCCGAGCAGCTGACCAGCTTCAAATACAAGGTGCGCGGCGCCGGCCGCATCCGTCCGTGACGACTTGGCCTGGACTGTTGCCTCACCGCACCGCGCGGCGCTGAAAATAGCGCAATGGGATCCCAAATGGTGCTTTTGGCTTGACCGCGCCCCGCCTATTGACGCACAGGCTGACCCAACATGACCACCGCCGCCACCTCGAAGACCACCACGATCATTACCCCACGGGGGAATATCGGCTGATCAACGACGTCACGACCGAATTTCCGACCCGCTCCCCAACCACGGCGAGCGGGTTTTTTTATGGCCCGCTCCGAACTACCCGAAAGTGATCGAACAATGGACCAGCTGCCCCACCCCGCCGCCAGCCCGAAACGCCTGTGCGTGCTCAAGTTCGGTTCGAGCGTGCTCGAGACCGAGGGCGACTATGCCGCCGTCGCCAACGAGGTTTATCGCCACGTCCGCGAAGGCGAGAAGGTCGTCGCGGTGGTCTCGGCGCTGGCCGGCGAAACCGACGCGTTGCTCAACCAGGGGATGCGCGTCGGCGGCGAACAGCCGCTGCTCCTCGCCCGCGTCGCGCGCACCGGCGAGCTCCACTCGGCCGCGCTGCTCGCGCTCGCGCTCGGCCAGATCGGGGTCCGCGCCTGCACCCTCGACCCGCACGAGATGGGCCTTGTCGCCGAGGGAGATCCGCTCGATTCGACCTTGACCGGCCTCGACGCCGAGGCGGTCCTCGCCAAGCTCGAACTGCACGACGCGCTGGTTGTCCCCGGTTTCACCGCCGGCCACGCGACCCATGGCATCGTCACCCTGGGCCGCGGCGGCACCGACCTCAGCGCGGTGTTCTTCGCCGCCCGCCTCGACGCGCATCGGGTGCGCCTGATCAAGGACGTCGACGGGGTTTACGATCAGGACCCGGCCAGGAACCCGCTCGCCGAACGCTATGCCCAGCTGTCCTATGAAGAGGCGGCAAAGGCCAGCGCCGGGCTGATCCAGCCCAAGGCAATCCAGGTCGCGCAACAGCGGGACGTCCTGATCGAGGTCGCCGCGATGGGCTCGGCCGAGGAGACCACCATCGCCAACCTGCCGCTGGTGAAATCGCTCCCGCTCCAGCGCGCCAAGCTGCGCGTCGCGCTGCTCGGCTGCGGCACCGTCGGCGCCGGAGTGATGACCTACCTCCTCAAGCGCCCCGACCTGTTCGTGCTCAACCGCGTCCTCGTCCGCTCGCCCGACCGCCGCGACCAGCCGGTGCTCTATACCGACAGCCTGGCCGAGGCGATGACCGGCGAGGTCGATATCGTCGTCGAGACGATGGGCGGCGCTCACGAATATGCCGACGCGCTGTGTGACGCGCTGCGCGGCGGAACGCACGTCGTCACCGCCAACAAGGCGGTCGTCGCGGCCCATTACGACGCGCTCCACGCCTGCGCCGCGGCGGGCAATGCGAAACTGCTCTACTCGGGCGCGGTCGGCGGCGGCGCCCCGGTGCTCGAGGCGGTCGGTCGGCTGGCGAAGCAGCCGGGCATCGTCGCGCTCGACGGGGTGGTCAACGGGACGGTCAACTTCCTCCTCGCCCGCCTCGCCAATGGCTGGTCGTTCGACCAGGCGCTGGCCAAGGCGCAGGAGCTCGGGTTCGCCGAGGCCGACCCGACCTCCGACGTCGACGGCCACGATGCCGCCTACAAGCTCTCGCTGCTGGTCCGTGACGCGATGGGGGTCGCGCTGCCGAGCGACGAAATCCCCAAGGATTCGCTGCGCAGCGTCACCGCCGAGGCGATCCTCGCCGCGCTCGCCAAAGGCCAGGTGCTCAAACAGGTCAGCCGTGCGCGCCTGCTCCCCGACGGCAAGGTCGAAGCCTCGGTCCGCATCGAAAGCCTGCCCGGCAGCCACCCGCTGGCCCGCGTCACCAACACCGAGAACAGCGTGCTCATCACCGCCGCCGACGGAACGGTCCACGAGGTTCACGGCCATGGCGCCGGGCGCTGGCCGACCGCCGCGTCGGTGTTCGCCGACATCATGGACCTGCAGCGCGCCGCCCCGTGCCAGCGTTCCGCACCGACCGCCGGATCGGGCGTGGTGCCGCTGCGAATGAGCGTCTAGACGATGCCCATGCCCATGATCTCAACATCGATCGCCACCTCTTCCACGGCAAGCGCCCCGGCCAGCATCGGCAACGTCATCATCGGGTTCGATATCCTCGGCCAGGCGCTCGACGCCGTGCGCGACACGGTCACCGCGGTGCGCGAGGACCGGCCAGGCGTCCGGCTCGGCGACGTGTCGGGACTGTGCACCTCGCTCCCGTCCGAAGCCCACCGCAACACCGCGCTCGCCGCGGCGGCCGCCGTGCTTGACGCGGCCGGCGCGACGTTCGGCGTCCGCCTGTCGATCGACAAGGGCGTGCCGATGTCGGCGGGGATGGGCGGATCGGCGGCTTCGGCGGTCGCCGCCGCGGTCGCGGTCAATGCGCTACTCGATGAGCCGTTCGGCCATGCCGAGCTGTTCCCCTTCTGCCTCGAGGGCGAGCGGGTCGCATCCGATCCGCCGCACTGGGACAATGTCATGGCGAGCCTGCTCGGCGGCCTCGTGCTGGGCGCGGTCGTCGACCCGGTGCGCCTCGTGCCGCTGACCCCGCCCCCCGGCCTGACCACCGTCCTGCTCCACCCGGCGACCCAGATCGAGACCCGGTTGGCGCGCGGCATCCTTGCACCCGATGTGCCGATGAAGCTCGTCGTCGAGCATTCGCGCCGCCTCGCCGGCTTCGTCGCGGCCTGCGCGACCGGCGACCTCGGCCTGCTCCGCGCCAGCTTCGAGGATGTGATGATCGAGCCCCAGCGTGCCCACCTCCTGCCACAGCTGCCCGCGGTCCAGGCGGCGGCGCGCGATGCGGGGGCGCTCGGCTGCTCCTTCTCCGGATCCGGCCCGTCGGTGTTCGCCTGGGCGCGCGACGAAGACGCGGCGGCGGTCGAACATGCGATGTGCTGGGCGTTCCTCGACGGCGGCCTCGCGGCAAAAGCCTATCACGCGCCGATCGATTCCGCCGGCGCGCGGCTCGAACCCGTCGCCGAGGCGGTGGCCTGATGCGTTTCACCAGCACGCGCGGCGATGCACCGCCGGTCACCCTCTCCCGGGCGATCCGCGCCGGCGCCGCACCCGACGGCGGGCTCTATCTCCCCGACCGACTGCCCGCCGCCGACCCCGCCGCGCTCGACCCGGCGCTGTCGCTGCCCGACTTCGCCGCGCGCTTCCTCGCCCCGTTCTTCGCCGGCGACCCGCTCGAACCCGAACTTGGCGCAATCTGCGCCGGTGCGTTCACCTTCCCGCTGCCGATCGCGACGTTGGCCGACGGCCGCCGCGTGCTCGAACTGTTCCACGGCCCGACCGGTGCGTTCAAGGACTTCGGCGCGCGCTTCCTGATGGAGTGCCTCGAGCGGCTCGGCGACCCCGCCCACCCGCTGACCGTCCTCGCCGCGACCTCGGGCGACACCGGCGGCGCGGTCGGTTGCGCCGCCGAGGGCCGCGCCGCCGTGCGCGCCGTCATCCTCTACCCGAAGGGCCGCGTGTCGCCGTTCCAGGAGCATCAGCTGACCTGCTGGGACGAGCCGGTCCGCGCGGTCGAGGTCGCCGGTGACTTCGACGACTGCCAGCGCATCGCCAAGGCCGCCTTCGCCGACGTCGCGATGACCGAGCGGTTCAACCTCACCTCCGCCAACTCGATTTCGATCGGCCGGTTGATGCCGCAGATGGCCTATCAGGCGTGGGCCGCGCTGCGCCTGTTCACCGAAACCGGGACCCGGCCCGGCTTCGTCATCCCGACCGGCAATCTCGGCCACGGTTTCGCCGCCGTCTATGCCCGCGCGATGGGCGCGCCGCTCGGCCCGATCCTGCTCGTGACCAACGAGAACGCCACGCTTGCCGACTGGGCGCGCAGCGGCAGCTACACCCCGCGCGCGTCGATCGCGACGATCGCCAACGCGATGGACGTCGGCGCACCCAGCAATTTCGAGCGGCTGATCGCGCTTGCGCCCGAACTGCGCGAAGTGACCGTCGAGCTGGTCGACGACCCCGCGATCAAGGCGCGGATCGTCGCGGATCACGCCGACTATCTGTGGTGCCCGCACTCGGCGGCGGCGGCGGAGGCTTATTCCCGGCTCGACCCGGCGACCCGCGCCGAACGCCCGTGGGCGATCGCCGCGACCGCGCACCCCTACAAGTTTGCCGACGTCATCGAGCCGCTGATCGGCAAGACCATCGCGGCGCCCCCGGCGTTGGCGGCGATCCTCTCGCGCCCCTCGCACAAGGACCGCATCCCGGCCGACCTGCGCGCCCTCGCCGCGCTATTGGCCGCCGCAAGCATGGTCGCGGTCTAGCGGTCAGCCCCGCTCGTCACCGCGCCCTGCGACGCCGACCCGACCAGCATCGCATATTTCGCGAACGCCCCGCATGACCCCGCCCCGCGCGGCTTCAGCGCCGGCGCCTCGCGAGCATCGAGATCGGCGTCGGTCTCGATCACCTGCCGCTCGACGTCGATCACCACTCGGTCCCCCGTGCGCAGCTTCGCGATCGGCCCGCCGAGCGCGGCTTCGGGCGCGACGTGGCCGACCATGAAACCATAAGTCGCCCCCGAGAATCGCCCGTCGGTCACCAGCGCTACCGTATCGCCGAGCCCGCGCCCCTGGATCGCCGCGGTGATCGCCAGCATCTCGCGCATCCCCGGCCCGCCCACCGGCCCCTCGTTGCGGATCACGACGATGTCGCCCGGCTTGATCTCGCCATGGGTCACCGCCGCAAAACAGGCTTCCTCGCCGTCATAGACCTTGGCCGGCCCGTCCATCAGCATCTGGTCATGCCCCGCCAGCTTCACCACGCAGCCTTCGGGCGCGATATTGCCGAACAATATGCCGAACCCGCCGCGCTGTTTCAGCGGCTTGGCCGCCGACAGGATCACTTCCTGCCCCGGCGTCTCCCTCGCACCCGCGAACTCCTCGAACAGCGACTTGCCGGTCACCGTCGGCGCATCGGTCAGCAGCCCCGCTTCCTGCAGCCGCTGGCCGAGCAGCGCCGATCCGCCCGCCGCGCTCATGTCGGGCGCCATGAACCGCCCGCCGGGCTTCAAGTCGGCGATCACCGGCGTCCGCCGCGACACTTCGTCGAAGATC
>NZ_JANYGG010000014.1 GCF_025362505.1 Sphingomonas sp.
CTGCCGTGACTCTTGGGAAAATACGGCTCAAGCCGCGCCATCTGCTCGTCCGTCAGCCAGTACAGGTTGCTCATGCTCCGTCTCCTTGCGGAGCCTGAATCAGATCGCGCCTCTCAAATCAATGGGTCCTGACCCTAGCGCTGTCACTTATATCGCCCCGCTGTGGAAAGTCGGTTTCAGTGAATACAAAGCTGTCTGTCGTTGGCAAGACTTTATCCTGAACACCTTCGAATGCTAAGTTGGACCGCAGTTTTCGAAATCAAGCGCTCAAAACTCGTCCGCGACCGTCATCAATTTCCCCAACCGCGCCGGCGCGACCGCTTGGCAGCGTTTGCCAGCCACTTCGCGACATGATCCAAGTTCACTCGGGGTCGCGCTCGCGGCTGACGTAGGCGGCGAGTGCGCGCGGGAGGAGTTGGTGCTCGGCGATGCGCACGCGTTCCTCGAGCGACGCCACCGTGTCCCCGGGCAGGATGGCGACCTTCGTCTGGGCAAGGATCGGGCCGCCATCGAGCTCGGCGGTGACGAGGTGGACCGTGCAGCCGGCGTGGGCATCGCCCGCGTCGAGCGCCGCCGAGTGGGTATGAAGCCCGCGATAGTTGGGGAGCAGCGAGGGATGGATGTTGAGCATCCGCCCGTGCCACGCCGCGACGAACGCGTCGGGCACGATCCGCATGAACCCGGCGAGCACGACGTATTCTGCCGACGCCTCGCGAAGAACGCGGTTGAGGTCGTTGAAAAATTGCGTTTTTGTCGCAACGGTTGGGGAGGGGAAGCGAACCACTCGCACGCCCTCCGACTCGGCCAACGCCAGCCCCGGCGCGTCGGGCTTGTCGCCGCTGACCAGCACGATTTTATAGGGGCAATCCGTTGCGCGAGCGGCATAGATCAGCGCCGCCATGTTCGACCCCCGACCCGAGATCAGGACCGCGACTCGCGCCTTTTCAGCCATGGACATGGGTCGCGGACCAGGTGTCGCGCGCGCTCCACGTTTCGGCCGATCCGCCGACCGTGCAGCCGCGCGGGCCGTCTTCGATCCAGCCGATGCGGAACACCTGTTCGCCGGCATAGACCAGCCCGTCGGTGACCGCCTCGACGTCGGCCTCGCGAACGATCGCGACCATGCCGATGCCGCAGTTGAAGGTGCGCGCCATCTCGGCCGGTTCGACCCGCCCGCCGGCCTGCAGCTGCGCGAACAGTCGGGGCAGGGGCCAGGCATCGGCGTCGATCTTCGCATGAACGCCGTCGGGCAGCACTCGCGGGACATTTTCGAGCAGCCCGCCGCCGGTAATGTGGGCGAGGCCCTTGATCCGTCCAGAGCGGACCTCTGAAAGGAGCGATTTTACGTAAATCCGGGTGGGCTCGAGCAGTGCGTCGCCGAGCAAGCGGTCGGGATCGAACCGCGCCGGCCGGTCGAGCTTCCACCCTTCCTGCTCGACGATCCGCCGCACCAGGCTGAAGCCGTTGGAATGGACCCCCGAACTGCCGAGGCCGAGGATGACGTCACCCGTGGCGATCTCGGCGCCGGTCAGCGCCTCGCCGCGCTCGACCGCCCCGACGCAGAAGCCGGCGAGGTCATAGTCGCCCGGCGCATACATGCCCGGCATTTCCGCCGTCTCGCCGCCGATCAGCGCGCAGCCCGCCTGCCGGCAGCCTTCCGCGATCGATGCGACGACCGCCACCGCAACGTCATTGTCCAATTTGCCGGTGGCGAAATAGTCCAGGAAGAACAACGGCTCGGCGCCCTGCACGACAAGATCGTTGGCGCACATCGCCACAAGGTCGATGCCGACCCCGTCATGTCGCCCGGCCTCGATCGCCAGCTTGAGTTTTGTCCCGACCCCGTCGTTGGCGGCGACCAGCAAGGGGTCCTTGTACCCCGCCGCCTTGAGGTCGAAGAACCCGCCGAATCCGCCAAGTTCGGCATCAGCGCCCGGTCGCCGGGTCGACTTCGCGAGCGGCCCGATCGCCTTTACGAGGGCATTGCCGGCGGCGATCGACACGCCCGCGTCGGCGTAGGTCATGGGCTTTTGCGTCATGGCAGGCGCCATAGTGGCTGATCGTCGGCGGGGAAAGCGCCTGGGCTTTGTCCGGCGGCATGAATCAGCCGCTCAGGCAAATCACCATATCGTGCTTGGTTTTCCACGCCGTTATCGCCAAAAGCCGGGCTGCAATGAAGTTTCGCCGTCCGCTCCCCTTATTCGCCGCCATGCTCGCGATCGCCGGCTTCGGCAGTGCGCTCATCGCGCAGCTGGAGAGCGGCGACCGCGGCATCCTCCCGCTCGACAGCTCGGGTGTGCTCGAGGTCGGCGGCATCCACGTCGATATCGGTGGCGAGACGGCCGAAGCGGCGCGCTACGCCGGCTGGCGTGAGGCGCAGCGAATCGGCTTCAGGATGCTTTGGGCCAAGGCCAACAATGCGCCGCTGAACCAAGCGCCGGCGGTCGATGATGCCACGCTCGACGATCTCGTCAGCTCGATCAGTATTGAGAAGGAGCAGATCGGGCCCGGCCGCTACATCGCCGACCTGGGTGTGCTGTTTGATCGCTCGCGCGCGGCGTCGCTGGTCGGCATGGCCGGCGACAACCGCCGGTCGGAGCCGATGCTGCTGATGCCGGTCATGATCAGTGGGGGCACCCCGACCGCGCTCGAGACGCGCAACGCCTGGCAACGCGCGTGGGCGTCGTTCCGCACCTCGACCAGCGCGATCGACTATGTTCGCCCGTCGGGGTTGGGGGTCGACCCGCTGCTGGTCAACGCCGCGCAGGTCGATCGGCCCGGGCGCGCCTGGTGGCGCAATATCCTCGATTATTATGGCGCGGCGGACATCCTCGTCGCGCAGGTCGAAGTTCATCGCCTGTTCCCCGGGGGCCCGGCAAGCGCGCATTTCGTCGCCCGCCACGGGCCGGACGGCGAGGTTGTCGGAAGCTTCGATATTCACGACCGCGACGGCGGCGACCTCCAGCCGTTGATGAACAAGGGGGCGCAGCAGATGGACCAGCTATTCACCGCGGCTCTCAATTCGGGCCGACTCCATCGCGACCGATCGCTCAACCTGCCGCCAGCGGCGCCTTCGCCGGAAGAAGCAGCCGCAGAGCAAGTGGTGACCGACGTGGCGCCCGCCCAAGCGTATCAGCTTCTCGTTGCCGCGCCCGACGCGGCGTGGCTGTCCTACGCGATTGGCAGCATTCGTTCGGTACCCGGGGTCGACTCGGTGACCGAAACCAGTGTCGCGCTCGGTGGGACGAGCAGCGTCGTCGCAGCCTATCATGGCGACATTTCCGCGCTCCGCGCCGCGCTGATGGCGCGCGGCTGGAGCGTCGATTACGAGAGCGGCCAGCTGCGCCTGTCGCGGAGTGCCGGGTCCACAGCGCCGACCGCTCCCTCGGCTCCGCTCGCGCCGCAGTCTGGTGCCGCGCCGCCGCCGCGCCCATGACTCGTGGCATGACCCGTGGCCCGGACCAGATTGCGCTCCCGCTCGATTGGCCTCAGGCCGGGGACGCCGAGCGGTTCATCCTTGGCGACGCCAATCGCGAGGCGTCCGAGCATTTTCGCAAATGGTCGATGTGGCCGGTCAAGGCGACCGTCCTGACCGGCCCGCGGCGATCGGGCCGCTCGCTCCTTGCGCGCAATTTCGTCGAGCGGGTCAAGGGCCGGCTGTTCGACAATGCGCAGGACCATGACGAAGAGACGATGTTCCACGCCTGGAACGCTGCGCAGGACAGTGGCCGGCCGCTGGTCATCGTGTCCGACGAGGTGCCGCCGGTCTGGGACATCCGCCTGCCCGACCTGCGGACGCGGCTGGCGATTACCCCGGTGGTGCGGATCGGCCAACCCGACGATGCGCTGTTCACGGCGCTGGTCCAGCTGGGTTTTGCTGACCGCGGCCTGTTCATGCCGCCCGACGCACTGCGCTACGTCGCAAGCCGGGTCGAGCGGAGCTACTGGACCGCCGAGCGTGTCGTTGAGGCAGTCGACCGGTTCGCCTTCGCCGAACGCGCGCGTCTGACCCTTCCGGTCATCCGCCGCGCGCTGGCCGAAGCCGGACTCATCGCGGAGGGCAAGGCGGCGTGAGCTCGCGCGAAGACATCACCATTGCCCCGCCGCCGAAGCTCCATTTCGGTCCGGAGCGCTTTTTCAATCGCGAACTGTCGTGGCTAGCCTTTAACCGCCGAGTGCTCGAGGAAGCCGAGAATGGCGCGCACCCGCTGCTCGAACGGCTGCGATTCCTGTCGATCTCGGGCTCCAACGTCGACGAATTCTTCATGGTCCGCGTCGCCGGCCTCAAGGGCCAGCAACTTCTCGGCGTCGAAGAGCGCTCGACCGACGGCCTCACCCCGACGCAACAACTCACCGCGATCGCCGACGAGGCGGACGCGCTCGTCGTTGCCCAGCAGAAGGAATGGATCGTCCTTCGCGAATGTCTCGCCGAGCGCGATTTCGAGGTGCTCGCGGTCGAGGAACTGACCTCCGACGAACGAACCTGGCTCGACAAGCATTTTCGCGAGCAGATCCTGCCTGTGCTGACCCCGCAGGCGATCGACCCGTCGCATCCCTTCCCGCACATTCCAAATGGCACCTTCAGTCTGGTCTTCAGCCTCGAAACCCCGGTCGAGCGTGAGCCGGTGGTCGAATTGCTGATGATCCCGCAGTCCTTGCCGCGGTTCATCCGGCTGCCCGGCGCGGCTTACCGCTATATCGCCATCGACGCGCTCATCCGCGACCAGTTCGACCTGTTATTCCCCGGATTCACCGTGCTCGGCAGCGGCGCTTTCCGGGTGCTCCGCGACAGCGACATCGAGGTCGAGGAGGAAGCCGAGGACCTCGTCCGCTATTTCCGCACCGCCATCAAGCGTCGCCGCCGCGGCCGCGTCATCCGCCTCGAATTTCTCGCCGATACGCCCGAGGACCTCGAGGCGATGGTCCGCACCGGACTTCATGCCGAAGTCGCGCTGGTCGCCGAAAGCGCCGGGTTCATCGGCATCTCCGACCTCGCGCAACTGGTCGAGGTCGACCGTCCCGACCTTAAATTCTCGCCCTACAGTCCGCGCTTCCCCGAGCGGGTGATGGAGCATCAGGGCGACTGTTTCGCCGCGATCCGCGCCAAGGATTTCGTCGTCCACCACCCCTACGAAAGTTTCGAGGTGGTCGTCGCCTTCCTCCGCCAGGCGGCAGAGGACCCCGATGTCGTCGCAATCAAGCAGACCCTCTACCGCGCCGGCAAGCAATCGGCGATCGTCGACGCGCTGGTCGCCGCCGCCGAAGCCGGCAAGTCGGTCACCGCCGTCGTCGAGCTCAAGGCGCGGTTTGACGAGGAACAGAATCTGCTCTGGGCAAGCCGCCTCGAACGCGCCGGGGTCCAGGTGATCTATGGCTTCGTCGAGTGGAAAACCCACGCCAAAGTTTCGATGGTGTTCCGCCGCGAAGGCGGGACGATGCGCACCTATTGCCACTTCGGCACCGGCAATTATCATCCCACGACCGCGCGCATCTACACTGACCTGAGCTTCTTCACCGCCAGCCGCCGCGCCGCACGCGATGCCGCGAAACTGTTCAACCTGATTACCGGCTATGTCCCCCCCAAGGGGCTCGAATTGTTGACCCTGTCGCCCAAATATATGCGCGAGCGGATCATCGCCCTGATCGACATCGAGATCGCCAACGCGCGCGAGGGCCGGCCGGCCGCCCTATGGGCCAAGATGAACAGCCTCGTCGACCCGATCGTCATCGACAAGCTCTACGAGGCGAGCGAGAAGGGCGTGTCGATCGATCTCATCATCCGCGGTGTGTGCTGCCTTCGCCCGGGCATTGCAGGCCTCTCGTCACGGATCCGGGTCAAGTCGATTGTCGGCCGATTCCTCGAGCACAGCCGCATCTGGTGCTTCGCCAACGGTTCGCGCCTGCCGAGCGCCAGGGCGCGCGTCTATATCTCGTCTGCCGACTGGATGCCGCGCAACTTCGACCGCCGTGTGGAGTTCATGATGCCATTGGAGAATCCCACTGTGCATGCGCAGGTGCTCGACCAGGTCATGCTCGCCAACCTCATCGACAATGAGCAGAGCTGGAAGCTCGACCCTTCGGGTACCTACACCCGCGTCAAGCCGGGCAAGCGGCCGTTCAACCTCCACCATTATTTCATGACCAACCCATCACTGTCGGGCCGTGGCGCGGCGCTGGGCGGCAAGGCCGTACCCAAGCTCCGTCTGACCCAGCGCGGCTAAATGCGCGCAACGCTCCCCCGCCCCTTCGGCCCGGTAGGCATTATCGACATTGGTTCGAATTCGGTCCGGTTCGTGGTGTTTGGCGGCAGCGCCCGCGTCCCCAGCACCTTTTTCAACGAAAAGATCATGGCCGCGCTCGGCAAGGGCCTCGTCATGAACGGCGCGCTCGAGGATAAGGCGGTCTCGGAAACGCTCGAGGCGCTCGCCCGCTTCCGTTTACTGGGAAAAGAGATGGGGCTGCGCAAGCTCCACACCGTGGCCACCGCAGCGGTGCGCGATGCCTCGAATGGTCCCGACTTCCTGCGCAAGGTCACCGCGCTCGGTCTGAAGCCAAGGTTGCTCAACGGGGCGGAAGAGGCCGAGCTCGCCGGCCTCGGCGTCATTTCGGGCATTCCGCGCGCAATGGGTGTGGCCGCGGACCTTGGCGGCGGCAGTCTCGAACTGGTCGGCATCGCGCGTGGCGCGGTCGGGGAGGGGGTATCGCTTCCGCTCGGCGTATTACGCGTCGGTGAAGACCCGCGCGTCGCCGACCTCATCCCCCAGATCACCGCCGCGCTGGGCAAGGGCCGCTTGCGCGATGCGGCGCTCGGCAATGGACTTTACCTCGTCGGCGGGTCGTTCCGCGCACTTGGACTACTCGACCTCAAGCTGTCCAAGCACCCGCTCCCGATCGTCCACCAGCATCGCATCACGCCGATGCGCATCGCCGAGCTGCGCGCCATCCTCCGCGAACGGCCGCTCGACGAGGTCAAGCAGGTCGCCGGGGTGTCGCGTAGCCGCCTGCCGACGCTGGGTGCCGCAGCGGCGCTGCTCGACGCACTCATGCACCTCCTCGGCCCGCGCAAGGTCGTCGTCAGCGCCTATGGCCTGCGCGAGGGGTTGCTGTTCCGCGATCTCGACGAAGCGACCAAGGCGCAGGATCCGCTCCTCGCCGCTGCGCTCGATGTTGGCGAACAGCTCGGCCGGTTCGGCGACCATGGCGCCGCGCTCGATCAGTGGATCGCCCCACTCTTCCTCGACGACAGCCCGATGCTCGCCCGGCTCCGCCTCGCCGCCTGCCTTCTCGCGGACATCGCCTGGAACGCCCACCCCGATTTTCGCGCCGAGCGGGCGGTCGACATGGCGGTGCACGGCAACTGGGTCGGCATCGACGCCCACGGCCGCGCACTTCTGGGTAGAGCCTTGTCCTCGGCGTTCGGTGGCGACGGCGGGTTCAGCAAGTCGCTGCTCGTGCTGCTCGCGCCGGGCGAGAACGACCGCGCCATTGCCTGGGGTCGCGCAATCCGTCTCGCCCAGCGGCTCAGTGGTGGCACCGAGACGCTCCTTCGCAAGAGCCGGGTCGAACTGACCCCGAAGCGCATCACGCTGACCATCTCACCGCGTTTCCAGGCACTTTACGGCGAAGCGATCGAGCGCCGGTTGAGGCAATTGGCAATGTCGTTGGGCCGCGAACCGGCGATCCGGTTCGGCTAGCGCGCCTAATCATGGCCTAGCCGCAGCGCAGCTCCATTACACGGTTGTCCGGACCTAGCCGCACCGTCAGCCGGTCGGCGCGGAAATCCTGGGTGATCATCGTTCCGACCGGCACCCAGCGCAGAACGGCGGCATTCGATTTCGCCAAGAGCTCCGCGCCCAGCGCCGCGCTCGCGGGAGACCCGATGTAGCTGTCCACCGCGCCAATCACGCAGGCGCCCCCAGCCGTCTCCCCACGCACCGGGATCGCCGGCCTCGCAGTGGCGCAGGCGGCCAGCGAAATGGTCAGCAGAAGCGCCATCCTACGCATCTTCGCTCACCACCACCGTCCGCGTCATCTTGAGCTTGCCATTCTCCGTCGCGAACGCGAGCCGCCCCTCGACGAGGTCGAGCGCATCGCGCCCGAACTCCTCGAATCGCCATCCCGACAGGATGTTGAGATCCTTGCGCACGCCAGCCGCGAGCGCCTCGAGCTCGTCCGATCGCGCGATCAGCTTCGACGCGACCCCGGTTTCCTTCGAACGAATCTTCAGGAGCAGCTTGAGCAGATCGCTGACCAGCGCGGCATCCTTGGTCAGGCCCGGCCGGTTCGGCTCGCGCGTTGGCATTTCCTCCGCGCTCAATGGCTTGGCGGCGAGGACCGCGGTCATCAGCCGTGCACCGATGTCGTTCGAACGCCAGCCCGCCGACAGCCCGCGGACCTTGCCGAGATCGTCCTGCGACTTGGGTGGATGCGACGCCAGTTCGCCGAGCGTATCGTCCTTGATGATGCGTCCTCGCGGAAGATTTTTCCCACGTGCCTCGGTTTCACGCCACGCCGCGATCGCCTTCAGCCGCCCGAGCACCAGCGGGTTGCGCCCCGGCAGTTTGAGCCGTTTCCACGCATGTTCGGTATCGAACGCGAAGCTCGACGGATCGGCCAGTCGTTCCATCTCCTCGTCGAGCCACGCCCCGCGCCCGTTACGCCGCAACTTGTCGACCATCCGCGGAAAAATCTCGGCGAGGTGAGTGACGTCGGCGATGGCATAATCGATCTGGCGCTTATCGAGTGGCCGCCGGCTCCAGTCAGTGAACCGCGCGCCCTTGTCGAGGCTGTGGCCGAGCATCGATTCAATCAGGTTCGAGTAACCGATTTGCTCGCCGTGACCGAGCGCCATCGCCGCGATCTGCGTATCGAACAGCGGCACCGGCATCTTGCCGGTCAGCGTGTAGACGATCTCCAGGTCCTGCCCGCCGGCGTGGAACACCTTCATCACGTCATGGTTGTCGACCAGCAGTTCGAGCAACGGTGCCATGTTGAGCCCGCTCGCCATCGGATCGATCGCCGCCGCCTCGTCGACCGAAGCGATCTGGAGCAGGCACAGCTCGGGCCAATAGGTGTTCTCGCGCATGAACTCGGTGTCCACGGCGACGAACGGATGCTGCGAAAGGCGCTGACACAGCGCGGATAGCTCGGCGCTGGTGTCGATCAGGGGATGAATCTTCATGTTGGACGGGGCCATAGCCCGGCTTGCCCGCCTTGACAAAAGGGGAGGGGGAGGGGAAGCGCCGCGCCTGCTTGCGCCCCCGTCCGGCCGGCCGACGAAGAGAGAAATATGCACGCCTATCGCACCCACACCTGCGCCCAGCTGCGCGCATCCGACGTCGGATCGACCGCGCGCCTGTCCGGCTGGATCCACCGCAAGCGCGATCATGGCGGAGTGCTGTTCGTCGATTTGCGCGATCATTATGGCCTGACCCAGATCGTCTGCAAGGCGGGGAGCGAGGCACTGGCGCTGCTCGACTCGCTGCGCGTCGAATCGGTCGTCACGATCACCGGCGACGTCGTCGGGCGCGAGGGCGGCGCGGTGAATGCCCGCCTCTCGACCGGCGATATAGAGGTCTTTGCGCGCGAGGTCGAAGTCCAGTCGGCCGCCGCCGAACTCCCCATGCCGGTCGCCGGCGAGGCCGAATATCCCGAAGATATCCGCCTCAAATACCGTTATCTCGACCTTCGCCGAGAACGGCTCCACGCCAACATCATGCTCCGCTCGGCGGTCATCGCCTCGATCCGCAAGCGCATGATCGATCAGGGTTTCTTCGAATTCCAAACCCCGATCCTGACTGCGTCCAGCCCCGAAGGCGCGCGCGATTACCTGGTCCCGTCGCGGGTCCACCCCGGCAAATTCTACGCGCTCCCGCAGGCGCCGCAGATGTTCAAGCAACTCCTCATGGTCGCCGGCTTCGACCGCTACTTCCAGATCGCCCCCTGCTTCCGTGATGAAGACGCCCGTGCCGACCGCTCGCCCGGCGAATTCTACCAGCTCGACTTCGAGATGAGCTTCGTCACGCAGGACGACGTGTTCGCCGCGATCGAGCCCGTCCTCGCCGGCCTGTTCGCCGAATTCGCGGGCGGCAAGTCGGTCACCCCGGCGGGCGAGTTCCCGCGCATTCCCTACCGCGAATCGCTGCTGAAGTACGGCAGCGACAAGCCCGACCTGCGCAACCCGCTGTTGATCGCCGACGTCGGCGCGCACTTCGTCGGATCGGGCTTCGGCCTGTTCGCGGGGCTGGTCGAAAAGGGCATGTCGGTTCGCGCGGTGCCCGCGCCGAACACCGCCGAAAAAAGCCGCAAATTCTTTGACGAGATGAACGACTGGGCGCGCGGCGAAGGCTATGCCGGCCTCGGCTATGCCACCCGCAAGGGCGGCGAGTGGGGCGGCCCCATTGCCAAGAACCACGGTGCCGAGGGCATGGACAAACTCGCCGCCGAGCTCGGCCTCGGCCCCGACGACGGCCTGTTCTTCGCCGCTGGGCCCGAGGCGCAGGCCGCCAAGCTCGCCGGGCTCGCGCGCACCCGCGTCGCCGAGCAACTCGGGCTGATCGAGCAAGGCTCGTTCAAATTCTGTTGGATCGTCGACTTTCCGATGTTTGAATATGACGAGGAAGCCAAGAAGGTCGACTTCAGCCACAACCCCTTCTCAATGCCCCAGGGCGAGCTCGAGGCGCTCGAGTCCAAGAACCCGCTCGACATCCTCGCGTGGCAGTATGACATCGTCTGCAACGGCGTCGAACTGTCGTCGGGCGCGATCCGCAACCATCGCCCCGACATCATGTACAAGGCGTTCGAAATCGCCGGCTATACGCGCGACCAAGTCGACGAAAGCTTCCCCGGGATGATCGGCGCGTTCAAGTACGGCGCCCCCCCGCACGGCGGCTCTGCGCCCGGGATCGACCGCATCGTCATGCTGCTGGCCGACGAGCCCAACATCCGCGAAGTAATCCTCTTCCCGATGACCCAGAAGGCCGAGGACCTGATGATGAACGCGCCCGCGCCGGTCAGCGACCGCCAGCTCAAGGAATTGTCGATCCGCCTTGTCGCCGATGGTCCCAAGACCGGTCCCAAAGCGGGAAGCTGATCCGGTCGGGCTGATTGCGGCCCCAATCCGGATGCGATACGCATCCGCCCGTGCCAATCGATTTAACGAAATTTGAACGAGGCGACTCGGCTGGCGGCGCCGAGCCCGGCGCCTTGGCTGATCGGCTGGCGCACCTCCAGCTCGCCCAGATCGTCCACCGCCGCCGCGCGATCATCCTGTTCGAGGGTTGGGATGCGTGCGGCAAGCGCAGCGCGGTCCGCGGCCTCGCCGGCGCCTGGGATCCATGCGCCTTCGCCACTCACTGCCTGTCCGCCCCCGACCAGGATCGCCACTGGCTCGCCGCTTACTGGAGCTGCCTGCCCGGCGCAGGTACCAGTTCGCTGTTCCACGGCAGCTGGTATCGGTACGTTGCGGACGAGCGGCTCGCAGGCCGCCTTGCCGACAAGGCCTGGGCTCGCCGCTGCGACGAGATCAACGAATTCGAAGCGCAGCAACGCGATCATGGCACGCTGATCGTAAAGCTGTTCTTCCACGTCACCGCCGAGGTGCAGGCGCGCCGGATCGCGAAACGCGACGCCGATCCGTGGCGGCGCTGGCTCGCCCCATCCGGCGATCGTCGTGGACAGCCGACGCGCGAGCTGCGGCAAGCGACGTGGACCGACCTGCTGTCCCACACCGACACGCGTTGGGCGCCGTGGACGCTGATCGACGCCAACGGACAGGACGCCGGGGCCGAAGCCGCGCTCGGCGCGATTATCGGTGCTTTCGAGAAGAATATTCCGCTCGACCCCCCGGCCGAAGCCGACAAGGTCGTCCCGATCGGCCAGCAGAAAGCCGGCTGAAGCGGTCTAAGCTATGATTAGAGCCTGATTCACGCTTTCGGTGGAAGCGCAATGCACTTCCGCCTCAACCGATCAGGCTCTAGGCTGCGGCGACTCGTTCGGCGGTGAGCAGGTCGAGGCAGGCCATCCGCACCGCGACCCCCATCTCGACCTGGAGCGTAATCAGCGAGCGCTGCGCATCGTCCGCCAGCGCGCCCGCGATCTCGACCCCGCGATTGATCGGACCGGGGTGCATGATCGCGGCGTGCGGCGCGGCGCGCGCCAGCCGCTCGGCGGTGAGGCCGTAGCGCGCCAGATATTCCCCCGGCGCATCGCCCAGATCCTCGGTCATCCGCTCGCGCTGAACGCGGAGCATCATGACCACATCGGCCCCGTCCACCGCCTCGTCGATCGAAGCGACCGAGCGCGGCAGGTCGTCGGGCATCAGCGACGGCGGACCGGCGAGCCGCAACTCAACTCCAAGCCGACTGAGCAGCTTGACGTTAGACCGCGCCACCCGGCTATGCTTGAGGTCTCCGCAGATTGCGACCTTCAGCCCGGCGATCCGGCCGAACCGCTGGCGGATCGTCGCGGCGTCGAGCAGCGCCTGGGTCGGATGCTCGCCGATGCCGTCGCCGGCGTTGATGACCGGACAATCCATGATCGCCGCGATACTCGCCGGCGCGCCGACGTCGCGATGACGGATAACGAGCGCATCGGGGCGCATTGCGTTGAGCGTGAGCGCCGTATCCTCGAGCGTCTCGCCCTTCTTGATGCTCGACCGCTCGACCTGCATCGCGACCGACTGAGCGCCCAGCCGGTTGGCGGCGATCTCGAACGACAGCAGGGTGCGCGTCGAATCTTCGAAGAAGGCGTTGATGATCGTCAGCCCGTCGAGCCGCCTGGCATTGCGCCGCGGCTGGCGATTATAGGCGAACCAGCGCGCGCCCTCGTCGAGGATGAGGCCGATCTGCGCGTCCAAGAGATTGTCGATCGAGAGCAGGTGCATGAGGGCGTGACCTAGTCGTCGCGCGGCAAATTGGCCAGCGCGTCGATCGCGCCCTGCAGGATATGCGCCGCAGCCAGCTTGTCGACCGCCGCCGCGCGCTTGGCCCGCGACACATCGGCGGCGATCATCGCCCGCTCGACCGCCTGGGTCGACCAGCGCTCGTCCCACAGCAGGATAGGGAGATCGAGGGGAAGGAGGTTGCGCGCGAAGGCTCGCACCGACTGGGTGCGCGGACTGTCGCTCCCGTCGAGGTTGAGCGGCAAGCCGACCACCAGCCCGACCACGCCATGCCTGGCGATGAAGGCGCGCAGCAGCGCGAAATCGACGCCGAACTTGGTTCGCTGAATCGTTTCGGACGGCCCGGCGAAGCTCCACATCGCATCGCACAGCGCCAGACCGATCGTCTTGGTCCCGACATCGAGCCCGGCCAACTTCCCGGCGCTCGCCACCGCGTCGGCGAACTCGGCCGGAGCCAAGGTTAATGCCATGCCGCCACCCGCCGCGCCGCATCGGCCCGGATCGCGCCCCAAAACAGGGCGTAATCATAGACGTGGAAATTATTGCCGGGCAGCACATAGGGCCCAAGCGGCGGGATCGCGCCGTTGACGATCAGCAACCCATGCTCGCACCGCGCGCCGACGGCTTGCGGCAGCAACGTCGCGCTGGCGAAATCGGCGGTCGGAACGAGCGTCCCGGGGTTCGCCGCCGGATCAGCGGCCCCATCGCGCGTGCCAGTCAGCGGATTGACGCAGACGATATCGTCCTGCGTGCGCGAGTTCCCGGTCGGTCCCTTGGTCCCGCTCCAATTGCCGAGCATCAGCGCGGCATTGGCCGGCTCGCCGAAACTCATCCACGACAGCAGGCATCCGGTCTGCGCCGGCTTTTCGCACGCGATGAGTCTCATCGCGGGAAGGTCGGCGGCGTTCGACAGCGGCCACCCGACGACATAAGCCGCGACCAATCGCCGCTTCAGCTCATCCCGCCGATCGACCAGTAGCCGCGACACGAGCAGCGCCCCCTGGCTATGTCCGGCGAGGATGACAGGCCGGTCCTTCGGCTGGGCGGCGATGAACGTGTCGAACGCGCTGAGCACATCGCCGTAAGCAAGGTCGAGCGCCCGGGTGGCGTCCTCGCTGTTGAGCAGGAACGCCCCGAACGCCGCCTGGCGGTAGCGCGGCGCCCAGATTTCACCGACGTCGGCGAAGGCGGTCGCCTGGCTGCGCACAAACAGCGCGTCGCGCAATGCGGTGTCGCCGCCCTCGTCGACCGCGGCATTCCACTTGTCGCGATCGAGGTAAGTCGTGGGGTGGACGTAAAACACCGCTGCCCGGCGCGCTGTGCTCGTCGCCGTGACGCCGGCGGGAAGCCATCGCGATGGGTCATCGGTGAGTCCCGGCTTCGCGAGCCAGCTGAGATCGGCGTGATAATCGGGGCCCGAGCGCACCGGCGGCGGGGCGAAGTGGCCGGCCGGCGTCATCGACTTCGCCAGCACGCTCCCGCCATATTGATAGATGGCGAAGCCCGCGGCGACGGCGAGGACGATCATCCAGAAGATGAACAGCAAAAAGCGGCGCGCGCACATGGCGGGCGGCCTAGGGGAGGGGCACCGGCCCGGCAAGCTTGCCCGACCGCTGACCCGCTGATAGGCGCGCCTTCATGAGTGTAGATACCACGCAAGTCCGCCACATCGCCAAGCTCGCGCGGATCGCGATGAGCGACGAGGCGATCGAGGCGCTCGTCCCCGAATTGAACCAGATTCTCGGCTGGGTCGAACAGCTGTCGGCAGTCGACACCGAGGGGGTCGAGCCGCTCACCGCCGTGATCGAGCAGAAACTGCGCCTGCGCGACGACGTCATCGACGACGGCAACGTCCGCGACAAGGTCCTCGCCAACGCGCCCGACGCGCAGCACGGCTTCTTCGCCGTTCCCAAGGTGATCGAATAGTGACCGAACTTACCGCCAAGACGATTGCCGAGCTTCGCGAAGGGCTTGCCGCAAGGTCATTTTCGGCCCGCGAGGTTGCGACTGCCTATAATGCCGCGGTCGAGGCGGGGCGCCCGCTCAACGCCTACACCATTGAAACCCCGGAGATTGCGCTTGTCGCGGCGGATACCGCCGACAAGGCACGAGCCAGCGGAGACAGGTTAGGAGCACTGGCCGGCATCCCGCTCGGCATCAAGGATTTGTTCGCGACCGAAGGCGTCGAGACGACCGCCGGGTCGAACATCCTGAAAGGCTTCAAGCCGCAGTATGAATCGACCGTCTCGGGCAAGCTCAAGGCGGCCGGCGCGGGGATGCTCGGCAAGCTCAACATGGACGAGTTCGCGATGGGCTCGTCGAACGAGACCAGTGCCTTCGGCCCGGTGATCAGCCCGTGGCGTCGCAATGACGGCAGTAACGCGGCACTGACCCCGGGCGGCTCGTCGGGCGGATCCGCCACCGCCGTCGCCGCCGGACTCGCCGCCGGAGTCACCGGCACCGACACCGGTGGTTCGATCCGCCAGCCGGCCGCCTTCACCGGCATTTGCGGGATCAAGCCGACCTACGGCCGCTGCTCGCGCTGGGGCATCGTCGCGTTCGCCTCGTCGCTCGACCAGGCCGGGCCGATGGCCAGGACCGTCCGCGACTGCGCGATCATGCTCGAAGTGATGAGCGGGTTCGACAAGAAGGATTCGACCTCGCTCGACGTCCCCGTTCCCAAGTGGGAAGCGGATTTGTCAGGCGATCTTAAGGGTAAGCGCGTCGGTATTCCCAGGGAATATCGCATCGATGGCGTCCCCGCCGAGATCGACGCGCTGTGGGACAAGGGGGTCGAATGGCTGCGCGACGCGGGCGCCGAGCCGGTTGAGATCTCGCTTCCCCACACCGCCCACGCGCTGCCGACCTACTACATCATCGCCCCCGCCGAGGCCTCCTCGAACCTCGCTCGTTACGACGGCGTTCGCTACGGGTTGCGCGAGGAGGGGGTCAAAACTCTCGACGACATGTACGCCGCCACCCGCGCCGCGGGATTTGGAGCCGAGGTCAAGCGCCGCATCATGATCGGCACCTATGTTCTCTCGGCGGGCTTCTACGACGCCTATTTCACCAAGGCGCAGAAGGTCCGCACCTTGATCAAGCGTGATTTTACCGACGCCTTCGAGAAGTGCGATTTCATCCTCACCCCGACGGCCCCCTCGGCGGCATTCGGGCTGGCCGAAAAGATGAGCGACCCGCTTGCGATGTACTTGAACGACGTGTTCGCCGTCCCCGCGAGCCTCGCTGGCCTCCCCGCTATGTCGGTCCCCGGCGGCCTCGACGCGCAGGGCCTCCCGCTTGGCCTCCACCTCATCGGCCGCGAGCTCGACGAACAGGGTGTCCTCAACGCCGCCCTCGCCATCGAGGAGCGCGCCGGGTTCACCCACAAAGCGGAGAAATGGTGGTGAGTGTTTTCCGACCCGCGTCAGGTCATGGCCTCACCGACGGGCTGGTTCGCTTGCTTGGCCGGCGCCGCGCCTGGCGCCTGGGCCGCAAGCTCTACACAGCCGCGCGGGGCGAGGGCCAAAATACGATCCAGACAAATGGTGAGAAGACGCTGATCGAGCAGGCGATCGCAGCTTTTCCCGAAGCTGCGCCGTTTCGCGCGTGGGACGTCGGCGCCAACCTTGGCGAATGGACCGATACGCTTCTCGCTGCGGCCGCGAACCAGGGTCTGGCCGTGCGGATCAACCTGTTCGAGCCGACCCCAACTGCCTTCACCTCGCTAAGCGACAAATATGGCGACAACGCCGAAGTGACCGTCGAGCAGATCGCACTGTCGAGCAAGGCGGGGAGCGCTGAATTCGAGGTAATGGGGTCGCACGCCGGGACCAACAGCCTCAACTTGACCGGCGCGCCAGCGGGAAAGACGATCAAGGTCGCGCTGACCACCGGCGCCGACTTTCACGCCACGCACGGCGGGGGCGAGGTCCACCTCATCAAAGTCGACACCGAGGGCCACGACCTTGAGGTCCTGCGCGGGATCGAGCCGCTGCTCGCCCAGCGCGCGGTCGGCATCGTCCAGTTCGAATATAATTGGCGCTGGCTGGTCAACGGGTCCTCGATGCGCGCGGCGATGCTCCTCGCCGAACGCCATGGCTATCGCCTCGGCCGCGTCGCGCCCGACGGGCTCGAGATCTACAACAGCTGGAATGCGGAGCTAGATCGCTTCTTCGAAACTAATTTCGCGCTCGTCAGGCCCGACGTGCGGCCGCGCCTCCGCCACAGCGTGATTGGCTGGTGCGAAGGCAATCTCCCGATCGAGCGAACCGAAACGCAGGAAAACGCCCAGTGACCGACTACCGCATCCACGGCGACACCGGCGAGTGGGAGGTCGTGATCGGCCTCGAGGTGCACGCCCAGATCGTGTCGAACGCCAAGCTGTTCTCGGGTGCAGCGACCGCGTTCGGGGCCGAGCCGAACACCCAGGTCAGCCTGGTCGACGCGGCGATGCCGGGGATGCTGCCGGTGCCCAACGCCGAGTGCATCCGGCAGGCGGTGCGCACCGGGATGGCGGTGGGCGCGCAGATCAACAAATGGTCGCGCTTCGATCGCAAGAATTATTTTTACGCCGACCTCCCGCAGGGCTACCAGATTTCGCAGCTCTACCACCCGATCGTCGGTGAGGGCGCGATCGATGTGCTGGTTGACGAAAAGGACGAAGATTCGGTCAAGCGGATCGGCATCGAACGCATCCATATCGAGCAGGACGCAGGCAAGCTGATGCACGACCAGCATCCGACGATGTCCTATGTCGACCTGAACCGCTCGGGCGTCGCGCTGATGGAGATCGTGTCGCGCCCTGATATGCGTTCACCAGCCGAAACAGGTGCTTATCTGCGTAAGTTGAGAGCGATCCTGCGCTATGTCGGCAGTTGTGACGGCAATATGGAAGAGGGATCGATGCGCGCCGACGTCAATGTCAGCGTGCGCAAGCCCGGTGGGGAATTGGGCACCCGCACAGAAACCAAGAACGTCAATTCGGTCCGCTTCGTGATGGCGGTGGTCGAACATGAGGCGCGCCGTCAGGTCGAGCTGATCGAGAGCGGCGGCAAGGTCGCGCAGGAAACCCGGCTGTTCGACCCCGACAAGGGCGTCACGCGGGTGCTGCGCTCGAAGGAAGACGCGCATGATTACCGCTACTTCCCCGATCCCGACCTGCTTCCGGTCGAGCTCGACGAGGATTTTCTGGTCGCTTGCCGCGAATCGCTTCCCGAGCTCCCCGACGCCAAACGGAAACGGTTCGAGGGCCTCGGCATCGGCGCCTACAACGCCTCGGTGCTGACCGCCGAGGTCGAGATCGCGCGATGGTTCGACCAGCTGCTCGACGCCGGCGCGCCGCCACCACAGGCCGCCAACTGGGTCGCGTCCGAGCTGTTCGGCGCGCTCAACCGCACGGGACGCACGATCGAGGACAGCCCGGTAACGCCGACTAACGCCGCCGAATTGCTGAGCCTCGTCGCCGACGGCACCATCTCCGGCAGCCTCGCCAAGCAGGTGTTCGAAATCATGCTCGACACCGGGCAGGGCGCCGCCGCGATCGTCGAGGAGCGCGGGCTCAAGCAGACCTCGGACACCGGCGAGATCGATGCGATCATCGACGGTATCCTGGCTGCCAACGCTGACAAGGTTTCGCAATATAAGGCGGGCAAGGAAGCGCTGTTCGGCTTCTTCGTCGGCCAGACGATGAAGGCGATGGGGGGCAAGGCCAATCCCGGCATCGTCAACGAACGGCTCAAGGCGAAGTTGAGTTAGATCCCCTGGAGTGAAACCATGCGCAAGACGTTGACGGGACTGCTCGGGGCGACTCTGCTCGCCACTCCCGCATTCGCCGCCCCGCCGAAGTTGGTCATCGCCATTTCGGTCGATCAATTCTCGTCCGACCTGTTCGACGAATATCGCGGTAGCTTCACCGGCGGGCTTGCCCGGCTCTCGTCGGGTGCGGCGTTTCGCAACGGCTATCAGGGCCATGCCGCGACCGAGACCTGCCCCGGTCATTCGACCATCCTCACCGGCGACCGCCCGGCGCGGACCGGGATTATCGCCAACAACTGGTTCGACCTGTCGCAGGCGCGCTCCGACAAGGGGGTCTATTGCGCCGAGGACGAGCGCGTCGCCGGGTCATCGACGAGCCATTACACCGTCTCGCCGCTCCACCTGCGCGTGCCGACGCTCGGCGAGCGGCTCAAGCAGGTCTCGCCCGCGAGCCGCTCGGTCGCCGTCGCCGGCAAGGACCGCGCGGCGGTCATGATGAGCGGCCAGCGTCCCGACCAGCGCTGGTATTGGGACGGCAAGAGATACACCACCGACCTCGTCGGGGTGCGCGCGCCCGCGGTCGTCGCCGCGACCAACGCCGCCGTGGCGAAACTGCTCGCCGCGCCCGCCGACCCGCTCGAGGCGCCGCCGCTGTGCGTCGCCAAGTCCAAATCGGTCGCGATCGAGGGCGGCGGCATGCCGGTCGGGGCAGGGGCCTTCGCGCGCGTCGCGGGGGACGCGCGCAGCTTCCGCGCCTCGCCCCAGTTCGACGGCGCCACCCTGGCACTCGCCGCCGGTCTCATTCAGGAAATGAAGCTCGGCAAGGGCAAGGCGACCGACCTGATCGCGATCGGCGCGTCGGCGACCGACTATGTCGGCCACAGCTATGGCACCGAGGGGCAGGAGATGTGCCTCAACCTGCTCTCGCTCGACCGCGATCTCGGTGATTTCTTTGCTGTACTTGACCGGCAGGGGCTCGACTATGCGGTCGTGCTGACCGCCGACCATGGCGGGAATGACGTCCCCGAGCGCCAGCAGGCCGCCGGGATCCACGACGCGGCGCGGGTCGATCCCGCGCTGTTCCCCGCCCAGGTCGGCAAGGCGGTCGCGGCTGAGCTCGGGCTCAAGGGTCCGGTCCTGATCGGCGACTCGCCGTTCGGCGACATCTACCTCGATCGCGCACTGGCCCCCGCGGACCGCAAGCGCGCATTGACCGCCGCGGTCGCGCTTTATCAGGCGCATCCCCAGGTCGAGGCCGCCTTTACCCACGACCAGCTCCGCCGCGCGAAGCTTTCAACCGGCTCGCCCGACGCGTGGAGCATGATCGAGCGAGCGCGCGCGTCGTTCGACGACCAGCGCTCGGGCGATCTCGTCGTCCTGCTGCGCCGCCGGGTCACGCCGATCGCCGACACCAAATCCTATGTCGCGACGCACGGCAGTCCGTGGGACTATGATCGCCGCGTGCCGATCCTGTTCTGGCGCGCCGGCATGCCCGCGGTAGCGAGCGAGGCGGCGATCGAGACAATTGCCATTGCGCCGACCCTGGCAGCGTGGATTGGCGTCCCCATCGAGCGCGGTGCAATCGATGGAAGCTGCCTGATGAGCGTGCCCGGAGTGACCTGCCCGGCGCGGTAAGTCGTTGAGGGGTTGCGCTTTTTGAACGGTGAGGGCAACATCGGGATGGGGCTTCAGGATGCCCGAGGGAGAGCCGATGCGCCGCTTGCTTCTCGCGCTGACCGCCGTGTCCAGCCTCGGGGGCTGCGTCCAGACCAAGCAATATGCCGATCTGCAGTTCACCCCGCCGCAAGGCGATTATCGCCTGCTGGTGCTGCGCCCCGACGTCAGCGTCGGGTCGGTCACGACCGGCGGCGTCGTCGAGCAGCGCGCCGACTGGACCGAGGCCGCGCGGACCGCAATTGTCACCGCGCTGCGCAACCAGCAAGGCGGGCGCGGCGGCCAATTGTTCATCGCCGAACGACGCAGTTCGGTGCCGGGAGCCGATGCCGAGACCGTCGCCGAGCTCGAACGGCTCAACTTCGCCGTGGACCAGGCGATCGCCGAGCATAAATATGGCGGGCAATATCTCCCGACCAAGCGCCGCATGGGGCTCGACTATACGCTGGGCGAAGACGCCATCGCCTTTGGGCGCAAGACCGGGTTCGACTATATGCTGTTCCTCCATGCCGAGGACCAGGTTGCATCGACCGGGCGCGTGGCGATGCAGATCCTCGGCGTCGCAGGCTGCTTCATCGGTTTTTGCGCACCATCGGGCGGGAGCGGCCAGCTCGCTTACGCCAGCCTCGTCAACCTCCGCTCCGGCGAAGTCGTGTGGTTCAACGTCCTCCAGACCGGAAGCCAGATCCCCGGAATGGGTTTCGGCGACATCCGCACGCAGGCCGGCGCTGACCAGATGGTCGAACGGTTGCTCGGCCGGATGAAGCCGGGACGCGAGGCGGCGCGCGCCGCAGGGCTCCGGCAATGAGCACGCTCAGCCGGCGGGCAGTGCTGGGCGGCGCCGGCGCGCTCACTGCGAGCCTTGGCACCGGGATCGCCGCCGCCCGCATCCTCCCGCGCGACATGCAGCCGCTGATCGGCCCCGGCTATCGTCCGGTCGATGCCGACGAAAAAGGCCTGTGGCAGCAGGTCGAACGGGTCGAGGAGGAAATCGCCGGGTCGAACATCCTCATCAAGGACGTCGGCGTCACGCGCTACTTGCAAGGGCTGATCGGCAAGGTCGGGGGGCCGGCCGCGAAGGACATGCGCATTTACCTTGCGCGCGTTCCTGAATTCAACGCGATGATGTTTCCGACCGGGTTTGCGGTGGTCTTCTCCGGCCTCCTCCTGCGGATGCGCAACGAGGCGCAGCTCGCCGGGGTCATCGCCCACGAAAGCGGTCACTTCCTGCGCAAGCACCAGCTTCGCCAGTTCCGCGACCAGAAAAAGAAATCCGACATCTTCGCCGCGCTGTCGTTGATCGGCGGCATGGCCGGCGGCGCGGCGGGAATCTACACTGGAAATATCCAGCAGTTCGCCGAGCTTGGCACGATCTTCACGCTGTTCCGCTACAATCGCGAGCTCGAGGCCGAGGCCGACGCGACCGGCATTCGCCTACTCGCCGAAGCTGGCTATGCGCCCAACGCCATGCCCGAAACATGGGCGCAGCTCATCGCCGAGCTCGACCTGTCGGCCAAATACCGCCGCAAGCATCGCGACCGCGGCTATTCGTTGTTCGAAACCCACCCCGCGCCCGAATCGCGCATGGCCGACCTCCGCGCTTCCGCCGCCGAGGTGACCGTGCCGGGCAGGGCCTATGATGACGGCCGCGCGCGCTACCTCACCGCGATCGGTGGCATCCGGCCGATGCTGCTCGACGACCAGATCAAGCTCAACGATCCGGGCGCCTCGCTCTACATCGTCGAAACGCTCGCCCGTGATGGCTGGAGCGGACCGCTGCGCTTCGCCGAGGCCGAGATCTGGCGGCTGCGCGGCGACTTGAAACAGCATGACGCCGACCGCGCCGCGCAGGGCTATGCCGCTGCCGTTCAATATCCCGATGCACCGCCCGATGCGTGGCGCTGGCACGGGGTGATGCTACAGAAGGCCGGGCGCGCCGCCGAGGCCCGCGTAGCCTATGCCCGCTACCTCGCGCTCGCCCCGGCCGCGCCCGACGCGCCGTTCGTTCGTCAGCAACTATCTTTCATGGGAGGCTGACATGCGCCGCCTGATTCTTGCCTCTGCGATCTCGCTCGCGCTGACTGCCTGCTCGTCGATCGGCGGGGGCGGCTTGGGTTCGGGTTATTCGCTCGTCCGCGCCCGCGAACGCGCGGTCGGCGACGGCAGCCTGCTCGTCACGCCACGCGCGGAGTGGAACCGTCAGTCGACCATCATCTTCGACGACATTCGCCAGGTCGAGGACTGGACCCAGAACGGTCCCGTACTCGACAGCCTGTCGTTCGTATCGGGCCTCAAGGACGGCAAATCGATTGTCCGCCAGTCGCGCCGCGCCGACAGCCAGGTTCCCCGCTTTCGCTCGTCGATGACCGCGCCCGAGATCGCGGCGATGCTCGAAACCTTCTACCGCACCCGCGCCGGGACGATCGACTTCAAGACCGTCGGTCTCGCCCCGCGCCCGTTCCTTGGCACCAACGGCTTCCAGCTCGACTTCGATCATCTCGACAGTGACGAGGTGTGGCGGCGAGGCAGGGCGGTCGGCACGGTCGCCAACGGTCGCCTGTACCTCATCCTGCTCGACGCGGTCCGCTCGCATTATTTCGCGACCGGGCTCCCCGAATTCGAGGTCGTCGTGAATAGCGCGCGGCTGAAGGGCTAAACCGGATCGGGCGGGGGCGGCGCCTCGGGCTCACCCGGAAGCAGCGGGACCTCCGCTTCACCTGGCTCCGAATCCGGCACCTCAGGTAATGGCGGCGCGCTCGCCATCAGGCAACCGGACTGGTCGGCATCGACGGCGGCTCGGCCCCGGGCGATGCGGGCGACGGCGTGTCGATATTCGGCGCCGGCTCGGGCGCTTCGGCGGGCGAGGTCTGCGGCGGCGGGGATGGGGTCTGGGGTGGCGGGGTGGCAGGCTGGCCGGGCAGGGTGTCGGGCATGATCAAGCGCTCCTCTGGTCATCGATATAACCCGTCGCGAGCGCGAGAGTTGCGCTGCCCGTCCAAATGCTTGCCCAAATGCTTGCCCTAGGCCCGATCCTTGCTATAGGCCGCGCCCTTGAGCGTCCGCGCGGGCGTGGCGGAATGGTAGACGCGCTTGGTTTAGGTCCAAGTATCGCAAGATGTGGGGGTTCGAGTCCCTTCGCCCGCACCACCGCCTCACTTCGCACGGCCAACCAGATTCCAACGGGATAGAAAAGCGCATCATGAAGACCGTCGAAACGCTGAACGAAGGCCTCAAGCGGGGCTTCATGCTGACCATATCTGCCAAGGATATCGAGGCTCGGGTCGAGGGCGAGGTCAAGCGCATGGCGCCGCAGGTCCGCATGCCCGGCTTCCGTCCCGGCAAGGTGCCCGCCAACCTCATCCGCAAGATGCACGGCCCGGCGCTCGCCGCCGACGCGCTCAACACCGCGGTGCAGGACAGCGTCCAGTCGCTGATCGCCGAGCAGAAGATTCGCCCGGCGATGCAGCCCGAGGTCGAGCTCGACAAGGGCTATGAACCCGGCAAGGACGCCGAGGTTCGCGTCAGCCTCGAGACACTGCCGGAAATCCCCGAAGCGAAGATCGACGGCCTGACGCTCGAGCGGCTGGCGGTCGAGCCCGACGAGAAATTGGTCGACGCGCAGATTTCGCAGCTGATGTCGTCGCAGAAGAGCTTCACCGCTGCCCCCAAGAGCCACAAGGCCGCCACCGGCGACCAGGTGATCCTCGACTATAAGGGGACTACCGAGGACGGCGTTGCATTCGAGGGCGGCACCGGTACCGCGATGGCGGTCGAGATCGGTTCGGGCCAGCTCATTCCCGGCTTCGAGGACCAGCTCGTCGGGATCAAGGCGGGCGAAAGCCGCGACTTGAAGGTCACCTTCCCCAAGGATTATCCGGCTGAAAAGCTGCAGGGCAAGCCGGCGAACTTCGCCGTCACCGCGACCGAAGTGAAGACGGCGGGCGAGGCAAAGCTCAACGATGATTTCGCCAAGACGCTCGGGCTCGAGAGCCTCGAGCAGTTGAAGGGCCTCATTCGCGACCAGCAGCAGCAGGAACTCAACGGCCTCACTCGCACCCACATGAAGCGCAAGCTGCTCGATCAGCTCGCCGCGAGCCATGACTTCGACGTTCCGCCGTCGATGGTCGCCGCCGAATTTGACAACATCATGGCCCAAATTCGTCACGAGGCCGAGCACGAGGAAGACCCCGCCGCCGCGCTGGCGGAAATCGAGGGCGAGGCCGACGATTATCGCAAGATCGCCGAGCGCCGCGTGCGCCTGGGCCTGCTGTTGTCGGAAATCGGTACCAAGAATGGCGTCGAGGTCAGCCAGCAGGAGATGAACCGACTGATCAGCCAGGCCGCGGCGCAGTATCAGCCCAAGGATCGCGAGCGGTTCATCCAGTATGTCCAGCAGGACCCGATGGCCGCCGCCCAGCTGCGTGCACCGCTGTATGAGGACAAGGTCGTCGATTACCTCTTCGAAAAGGCCGAGATCAGCGACCGCACGGTAAGCCGCGCCGAGCTCGAGGCCGACCTCGAGGCCGAGGAAGGCCATGTCCACGGCCCGGGCTGCGGACATAACCATGCCGCCGAAGCCAAGCCGGCGAAGAAGGCTCCCGCGAAGGCCAAGGCTGCGAAGCCGGTCAAGGCCGAGCCAGGCGAAGTCGCTGAGGTAGCCAAGCCCAAGGGAGCCAAGCCCAAGGCCGCCGCCAAGGCCGAGCCGGCTCCCGAGCCGGTCATTACCGCTGCGGACGCCAAACCGAAGCCCGCTAAGCCGGTCAAGGACGGCGCGGGGGCCAAGCCTGCCGCCAAGGCGAAGTCCGGGACGAAAACCACCAAGGCATGATCGCGGACGGCGCGCCTGGCAGGGCGCGTCGTCCGTGGTGGCCATTGTTCTTCGTCGCCGTGGCGACGGCGATCATGCTGCCCGAGCTGCTGTGGGGCCTGTCGGCGTCGGACAGCTATCGTTACAATCTGCTGTGGACCGATGAGTTCACCAGCCAGTTTGCGGCCGGAAACCCCTGGCCGCGCTGGCTTTCACAATCGTGGGACGGGCTGGGCGCGCCGACCTTCTACCATTATCCCCCGCTGTTCTTCTGGGTCGCCGCACTGATCCGAACGCCGCTGTTCGACCTGGTCGGCGCGCAAGCTGCGGCATCGCTCGCGTCGCTGCTGATCTTGGCCGCGTCGGGTGGGGCGATGTATCTGTGGCTCCGTCGGTTCGGAAGCCCGATCGCGGCGCTCGTCGGCGCATTGGCGTATGAGGCCGCGCCCTACCACCTTTATGACATCTTCGCCCGAGGCTCGCTCGCCGAGGCCAGCGCATACGCCGCGCTCCCGCTCGTGCCGATGGCGATCGAGCGCATCGCCGATCGCCGTCGCGGCGGCGTTGCGCTGCTGGCCGGAGGGTATGCATTGCTCGTCCTTGGCCACATGCCGAGCGCCTTGATCGCGAGCATCTCGCTCATCCCTGCCTATTTCCTGTATCGTGTTCGCCCGCTCGGCGCAGCGGTCGCATTGCGTGGCGCCGGCGGCATCCTGCTCGGTCTGGCGCTGAGCGCAGCCTATCTCTGGCCGGCCATCGGGCTCCTGCCGTTCACGCTCAGCGAGGCGTTCGGCGGCGCGTGGTTCGACCCGCTTAACTGGGCCTTCTGGACCCCGCAGCGCTGGCCCAGCGCGGGCCGGGCAATGCTCAACATCCTGTTCGCCTCGACCGCGCTGATCGCGACAATCGCCGCGTTCTTCGGGCGACGCTCCGACGCAGATCGCGGTGCGCTTCGGTTCTGGGCGCTGTTGGCGATCGCCCTGTTCCTGCTCATCGCGGGTTTCCCCCCCATGATTTCGCAGATCTCGCAAATGACAATGGTCCAGTTCCCGGCGCGGCTGATGCCCGACGCCGATTTCGTCGCAATTACCGCGCTGGTGATCGCTCGCCCGCCGCTCACTCGCCCACTGACCATCGCCGCCTTGCTACTCGCGATCATGGGCTGGCTGGTGATGGCGCAGGCGATGATCGGGCGCACATATAGTGTGCGGTCGATCGCCGCACGGTCGCAGGCGCTGGTGCTCGACGACCGCCGCGATGCCCCGACCTTCCTCCCCGCCGCTGTACCCATGCCGATCGCGCCCGACGAACTGTTCGGCGCGAACCCGTCGCTCGTCCGCCTGCCCGAACGCGGCTGGCTGGTGCGGGGGCAGGGCGCTCGGATAATTGTCAGCCAGGACGGCGAAAGCATCGACGCAACGGTAGAAACGCCGTCTGCAACCACGCTCGTCGCGCGCCGTTACGCCTATCCAATCTGGCGCGTGCGCGACGAGCGTGGCTCGATCATCGTCCCGACCGCCCAGCCCGTCACCGGCCTTGTCACCTGGCCAACCCCCGCCGGCCGTCACCACTATCGTCTGGAACCCGGTCCAGCCCCCGGGGAACGCGCTTCGCTGCTGGTCAGCTTCTTGGCGCTCATGCTGCTCGGGCTCACCCTATGGCAGCCGCTTCGATCTAGCTTAAGAAAGGTTTTGCCATTCACCGCTAGGACGTCTTCATGACCAGTCTCCCCGATCATCCCGCGCCGCGCGTCGCCGTGCTCCTGCCTTGCTATAACGAGGCCGCGGCGATCGAGCGGACGATATCCGGTTTCCGCGCCGCGCTGCCCAGTGCGACGATCTACGTTTACGACAACAACAGCAACGACGGCACGGTCGCGCTGGCCCGAGCCGCCGGCGCCGTCGTCCGCACCGAGAAGCAACAGGGCAAAGGCAATGTCGTCCGCCGGATGTTCGCCGACATCGACGCCGACGTCTACATCATGGCCGACGGTGACCTCACCTACGACCCGAAGGCTGCCCCGCCAATGGTCGAGATGCTCCTTGCCGAGCAGCTCGACATGGTCGTCGGCACCCGCAAGCATGAGGCTGTCGAGGCCTATCGCGGCGGCCATGTGCTCGGCAACAAGCTGTTCACCGGGCTCCTGGCCGGCCTGTTCGGGCGCAGTTTCACCGACATTTTCTCTGGCTATCGCGTCTTCTCCCGCCGTTTCGTCAAGAGCTTCCCGGTGCTCTCGGCCGGGTTCGAGATCGAGACCGAGATCAGCGTCCACGCGCTCGAACTCAAGATGCCCGTCGGCGAGATCGAAACCGCTTACGGCGCCAGGCCCGAAGGCTCGGCGTCGAAACTCAGTACCTATCGCGACGGCTGGCGGATCCTCAAGACGATCGGGACGCTCTACCGCGTCGAGCGGCCGGTGCTGTTCTTCGGCTCGTTCGCGGCGCTGTTGCTGATTGCAGCGATCGTCCTCGCGGTGCCGCTAATCCTGACTTACCTCGACACCGGGCTGGTCCCGCGTTTTCCGACCGCGATCCTGATCACCGGGCTCGGGATCGTCGCGGTGCTGAGTTTCTTCGCCGGACTGATCCTCGATACCGTCACTCGCGGACGGCGCGAGATGCGGCGGCTGGCGTACCTCGCTTATCCGGCGCCGACCTTCACGCCTTAGTTACATTTATGTCGCACCTGCGGGATTAGTGTCGCCCGATGCACAGTAAGGGTGGCCTTGCCGCCCTCGCTGAGAGCATTATCCCCGCTTGGGTCTGCTGGGGCGCGGACCGAAATAGGGGAATATCCATGCGCGGTTCGACGATTCTGAAAGCCGGTTCGGCCTTGTTTGCATTGACGGTGGCGAGTGCCGCCTCGGCGCAAAGCACGCTGCCGCCGCCCGACGTGGCGCAGGCGCCCGCAGCGGCGTCCGCGACCGCGGCCACCGACCAGGGCGAGATCATCGTCACCGGCTCGCGCATTCGCCGCGACCCGCTCAACCTCGATTCGCCGGTCGTCTATGTCGACAAGGCCGATATCGACAAGACCGGCCTGTCGTCGATCGCCGACGTGCTGCAGCGCTTGCCGAGCGCGTCGGGCGGGCTCAATTCGAAGGTCAACAATTCGGGCAACGTCGGCAACCCGCCCGACGGCGGCGGCGTCGGTGCCGGCTCGGCCGAAATCGACCTTCGCTACCTCAGCGCCAAGCGCACCCTGGTGCTGGTCGACGGCCTCCGTTTCGTCAACGGCACCAGCGCCAGCGGCATTCCCGCGACGGTCGATCTCAACACCATCCCGGCCAACATGATCGACCGGATCGAGGTGCTCCAGTCGGGCGCCTCGCCGCTCTACGGGTCGGACGCGATCGCGGGCGTGGTCAACATCATTACCGTATCGCAGCAGAAGGGGCTCCGCGCCTCGGCCCAGTTCGGCACCTTCCGCCAGGGCGACGGCCACACCCAGGATTACAACCTCAGCTACGGGGTCAAACTGCCCCACACCAGCATCGTCTTCGGTGGCAGCTATGTGAAGCAGGACGCGGTGCGCTCGGCCAACCGCAGTATTTCATTGTTTCCGAATCCCGGGCAGACCAGCTGCACGGACGCGATCGGCGGCTGCAGCAGCGCCGCGCTCAACGGTCGCTTTGATACGCGCGGCTCCAGCGGACC
>NZ_JANYGG010000029.1 GCF_025362505.1 Sphingomonas sp.
CAAAGGCAATTTCCCACCGATCGTGCTCAAGACGCTCGTGCTGCTCCTGTTGATCGCAAACACGCTCAACATCGCTGCCGACGTCGCGGCGATGGGTGAGGTCGGTGAACTTGTTACCGGGATCGGTCGCCATTTGATGACACTGGGTTTCGTCATTGGCACGTTGCTGCTCCAGATCTTCATTCCTTATCACCGCTATGTCGTCTTCCTGAAATGGCTGACAATATCCCTCCTGGCTTATGCGGCCGTCCTGTTCACCGTGCACGTTCCATGGGAACAGGTGATCGCGCGCACCGTCTGGCCACATTTCACGGTCAACGCGGCGGCGGCCACGATGATCGTCGGCATCTTCGGGACGACCATCAGCCCCTACCTGTTCTTCTGGCAGGCGTCGGAAGAGGTCGAAGACATGCGCGGTGAACCGCCTTTGCGGGAGAATCCCGAACGCGCGCCACTCGAACTCCGGCGGATCAGCCGCGATACGTGGAGCGGTATGCTCTATTCGAACCTGGCAGCGTATTTTATCATCTTGGCGACGGCCCTCACGCTCCATGCCAGCGGTATCACGCAGATCAATACGGCAGCCGAGGCTGCAACGGCTCTACGACCCCTCGCCGGCAACTTTGCCTTCTGGCTGTTCGCGCTCGGTATCCTTGGCGTAGGCCTCATCGGCGTGCCCGTGCTCGCGGGATCGGCCGGATACGCAATGAGCGAAGCGATGGGCTGGAAATGGGGGCTGGAACGCACCGCAAATGACGCTCGCGGATTTTACGGCGTCATCACTGTGAGCGTGCTGGCCGCGCTGGCGATCCAATATTCGCCGATCAGTCCGATGCGCGCGTTGTTCTGGAGCGCAGTGATCAATGGACTGGTCGCGGTACCGCTGATGGTCGTCCTGATCCTGCTCGTCTCGCGCACGAAGGTGATGGGTGCGTTCACCGCCAGCAAACCGATCATCATTTTAGGGTGGATGACAGTGGCGCTGATGGCCGTAGCTGGTGTCGCCATGTTTCTGCCCGGAATCTAGCGGGTGTCCGCCCACGCTAGAGGTAACCGGGCAGGGCATCACGTTAGTCTCGGTCACGCTGATCGCGGCTTCGGCGATGTGGGTGACGGCGGATAAGCGAAACAACCAGCGCAAGCCATCCGACGCCGACCACCAGAAACAGGATGAGATCGGTCACTCAGGGTCTTCCAGACTGAATTGATCGCTATCCTCGGCATAAGCGAAGATTTCTCCGTACCGTCCCCACAGCGTCACAGTCCGCAGGGTTTCGGCGGCATAGTCTGGCGACATATGGTCCTCCAGTTCATCGCGGAAGCGCCGCGCCGGGGCGATGTGACTGCTCCGCTCATCGAGAATGCGACGGATATGCTGGATCAGCGGGACATGGGCCAGGAGCGCCTGGGCAAACAGCGCCTTGCGCGCATCGACATTGGCCTGCGCGTAATTTCGCGCCGCCGGAGTAAGGACGATCTCGGCGCCTTGCAGCTCGGCAAAGCGCAATAGTTGAAGCGTTTCGGCAATCGGGAAGAGATCGTCGATCTCGAGCTGGAGCGAGTCGGCCAGGTCGGCCATGCTCGCCCGCCCCTCGAACGGGGTGCCATCGACCTCTTCGATCAGGCCGGCTAAACTGTTGGTCGATACCCGCGGCAGCACCATTGCGATGCCCATTCCCGGGAACAAGCCGTCGCGCGCCGGTTGTGCCGCATCCGCGCGGGCGGTCATCTGGACATAGATCGCATCGACCATGGCGCGGAACGCCGGTTCCAGGCGGTCGCGTGGCTGCGGCAGATCGACTTTAATCTCTGCCGCCACGCGCCCAGGGTTGGAGGAAAAAAGAAGAATGCGATCGCACATCAACACCGCTTCCTCGATATTGTGCGTGACGAGCAGCATCGACTTGATCGGCATCCGCCCCTCCGACCACAGGTCGAGCAGGTCGCTGCGAAGGGTCTCGGCGGTCAGTACGTCGAGCGCCGAGAAGGGCTCGTCCATCAGGAGCAGCGACGGGTTGACGACGATCGCGCGGGCCAGTCCGACACGCTGGCGCATGCCGCCCGACAATTCCTTGGGATAAGCATTCTCGAAGCCGTCGAGGCCGATCAGGTCGATTGCCGCCAGCGCGCGGGTTCGGCGCTGGTCGGATGGCACCTTTTGCGCCTCCAGCCCGAGTTCCACATTCTGAAGCACGGTCAGCCACGGAAACAGGGCGAAGGTCTGAAAGACCATGCTGACAGTGGGCGGCCGCCCGCTCTCGTCAGGCTCGAAGCGAACCTTGCCCTTGCGCGGACGAATGAGCCCCGCGATCGAGCGCAGCAAGGTTGACTTGCCCGAGCCCGAGCGGCCCAGCAGGCCGACGATCTCGTTTTCCATGAGCGTCAGGTTGACGTCGTCGAGCACGAGGTGGCCTCCCGGCGCGGACCCATAATAATGGTAGAGCGCATCGACCTCGACGAGCGGGCGGGGGGACAGGATGGTGGCCATGGTGGAGGCTCCGTTGGCGGTCATGGGTCAGGTCAGCCGCAGGCGACGTTCGGCGAAGGCGTACATCGGGCGCCACACCAGCCGGTTGAAACTGAGTACGAACAGGGACATCACCGCGATGCCGAGCGCCACGCGCGGAAAATCACCTGCCGTTGTAGCCTTTGCGATGTAGGTGCCCAGGCCATGCGCTTCGAGATGCTGGCTGCCCCACGACACCGCTTCCGCCACGATCGAGGCGTTCCACGAGCCGCCGCTCGCGGTCAGTGCGCCGGTGACATAAAAAGGAAAAATGCCGGGCAGCGCGACCTGGCGCCACCATTGCCAGCCGCGAACGCCGAACATGCCTGCCGCTTCGCGAAGGTCGGTGGGGATCGCGCTCGCGCCGGCGATCACGTTGAACAGGATGTACCACTGCGTACCGAGGATCATCAGCGGCGACAGCCAGATATCCGGGTTCAGGCGCCAGTGAACAATGGCGATCACGGCGAACGGGAACAGCACATTGGCGGGAAAGGCAGCGAGGAACTGCGCGACCGGCTGCAACCGTCCGGCCCACGCCGGATTGAGTCCGATCCACACCCCGATCGGCACCCAGATGAGGCTGGCGAGCGCGATCAGGACGGCCACGCGCAGCATGGTCAGACAGGCAAGAAAGAAGGCCTCGCCGATATCGCTCAAGCCGAGCGTGGCGAGGACATAGCGGGCGGACCACCAGAAGGCCGCGCCCACCGCGAGCAGCACAGCAAATTGCCAGAGCCGCTCCACGAGTGGGTTCGGTGGCGCGTCGCGTGACGGCGGCGCGGCGTGACGCGTCGGTTCGAGTGCGAGCAGCAGTCGGCCGATACCGGCGATCGGGGCAAACAGCACCGGCAAAAGCCGGGTCCGCCGCAGAAGGTCATAGGCCCAGGAACCCGGTCGATCGT
>NZ_JANYGG010000082.1 GCF_025362505.1 Sphingomonas sp.
AGCGCGTTGAAGAGGGTCGACTTGCCGACGTTGGGCAGGCCGACGATGCCGCATTTGAAGCCCATGGTTCGCTTTCAGGTAAGAAGGAGTTGGCGCGGCCCTACACGGGGCTCAGGCGAAATTGAAGCTGATGCTGAGGCGGTCGGCCTTCGCCGTGCCCGGGAGGACTTCGTGGCGCAGGTAGCTTTCCCACAGCAGGAGCTGGCCGGGGCGGGGGGTGACGGTGACGAACGCGCGGCGGTCGTCGGGGGCGTCGGCGCGGCGCGCAGGCGCGGCCATTTGGCTGGCGAGGCGGGGGTCCTCGAAGCGGATCGCGCCGGCGTTGGCGGGGACCTCGACATAGAGCGTGCCCGAGAGGATCGAGTGGGGGTGGATGTGCCCACTATGCTGTCCACCGCTTTTCAACAGATTGACCCACAGGCTGTCGAGCTTCGGCTTGCGCGGGAGGTCGAAGGCGAGATCGGCGGCGAAGGTGGCGGCGTGCTTGACGAGGAGTTTGGCGAGGTCGGCGAAGGCCGGGTCGCGGCGGGGGAGGTCGGCGAGCGAGGCGTAGCTGGTGTAGCCCTTATAGCCGTGATCCCGGCTCCAGCGGCGACCGGCGGCGTCGTCCTGCGCGAGGCTGCGGATCGAGTGAGCGAGGTCGGCGAGGAGGGGTTCGTCGCCGAGATCGGCTTCGTAAAGCAGCGTCGGGAAGAGGGCGCGACTGGTCATTTGCGGTGACCGATTGCTGGCCAGTCAGAGGGCGATGTTCGCGCTGTTTGGACAGTGTGGACAGTGTGGCGCGTTTTTCGGGGTGTGACTTTTAGAGTGACCTTTGTCGAGGCGGCCGCGCCTGATTTTCGGCGGAAGATGGGTTGCGAGAGCATCGGGCAACCCAAGCATAAATGCTGCGCTGTAGGACAGGAAAATCAGCAGCTGAGCTATCCAGCAACTCCTGCACCAGAGACCGTCGGCGCGCGATCATCGTCTTCAGCATGGGTCCGAATCCGAACGCGCCAGTTCGCCCGATTATTACTCCAACAATCCGACCACGATGACCGCTCAGTGCCGGACATATTGCTGTAAGCTGACCCTGATCCCGAGACGCACCTCATCCGCGCTGCGGCGGTCGGTGACAATTGCGTCCGGTCCCGCGACCGTGCTTTGGCCATATTCGAGGTGAAGGCTCGCGAGCTTGTTGGCGTAGGGCAGGTTATAGTTGAAGCCGATGCGGATTGCCCGCTGGGTCGCACGCCGCTCGATCTGGTCCGCCCCGAGACTGACGACGTCGTAGCGCGCGAACAAGTCGAGGTCGCCCGTTCCGGGAGCGTCGAACAGCGACACCTGCCCCATGACGTAGCCACCATAGACATCGCTCCTGCTTTGCGAAAAACGCGAGTAGATGCCCTCGGCCTCCATCGTCGCCGGGTGGCCAGCGATCGGGAAGGTATAGGCCATATCGGCCTCGCCGCTGGTCTTGGTACCGGTCGCGGCGACGCCGCCGATCGGTGCGAGCGCAAGGGCGGTCGCCAAGGTGAATGTGCGGTCGCGGATGCCGGTCGTGCGATCGATCGCGAAGCCCACCGTCAGCTTGCGCCCGCCCTTGTCGTCGCTGATCGGGGTCAGCACGATCTTTGCGGCGACAGCGCGACCGAACGAGAAGTTGACCTTTTGCGCATTGAGGCCGCCCCGGTTGTCGCCGATCGAGCCGAGCAGCGTTACCTTGGGTGACAGCATTTTCTGCACCTGGACGCCAAGCTGCGCGCCGAAGGTGTTGGTCGAGCCGTGTTCCTCAAGGATCAGCGAACGGTTGATAGTGGGCAGATTGCCCGACGACAGATTATCGTCGCGCGACAGGATGCTCGTATTGTGCCCGAACAAGAGCCGGAACGTGGCAGGGTCGTCGGCGTCCTGTACCGCCACAAACAGGTTCTCGAAGTCGTGGCTGTTGAGGGGGCCGGCAGGCCCGGGGTTGATCCCGAAGGCGTTCGTGTCCGTCAGGTCGATCTCATAGACACCGGCGATACGAAGGTGGTTGCTGATGCGCGGCAAGTCTATCTCCGCGCCCTGCCGGACCCGCCGGAAACTATCGGGTCGATCGGGGTCGATCAGTCGCTCGGCGAACCCCCATGCGGTCAAGCGAAAGTCTTCGGACTGATAGACGATCCCCGCATCCGGCTTGAAATAGAGGCCCTGCCGGGTCGGGGGTGCAACCTCGGGTGCCGGGGTGGCGTCGCCCGCGGTGCCGGTGGTCTGCGCGCTCACGGGTGTAGTGACGATCAACGCCGCAAGCACGGCGGGCAGGGCTACTCTCACCAGAAATACCGTCGCCAGCCGGTTAGTCGCGATGCCGACCCCTTCTGACGAGCGCGATACATCTTGATGTACACCCACACGCCGGTCAGCGTCATTGCGACCAGCCCAAGCCCCCACAGCAGGCCAAGGAACTTGCCGCCGTCGCCGATGATCTCGCCCGAATGGAGCCGGACCAACCAATCCTCGCCATCGGGCTCGTCGGACAGGATCGCAGCGTTCGCCACGCCCACCGCCACCTTGCGCGGATCGGCCCCGTCGAGGTGAAACACGAACGCCGGCGTCGGAGCCTTGATCTGCCAGTCCACCCCCGCCACCGGGCGATTGCCATATCGTGCGAGTAGCGTCGTGCGCGCACGGTCGAGCGCGAGCGGGTCGAGGCCGGTGGGCTTGGCGAGCGAAAGTGGCGACACGATCGACGCTGCGGCCTCCTTCGCCGCTTCCTCAGGACCAAAGATTTGCTGATATTGAAGCGCGACGCCCGTGACCGACACCAGCAGGAAGAGCAATGCAGCACCGATCCCCAGCCAGCGATGAAATTGGCGCGGGGTCAACCGAGTTTTTCTTGTCGATGGGGGCACGCGATGTTCCGTTGCTGTAACGCAAGACATGTTGCACAAAACGATGACCGCCGTCTGCTTTGTGCTTCCCCCCGTCATAACCGGCCGGACCAGGAAGATGTGGTCAACAATGGTTATTTCAAATGCTTCCACCATACCCAGCCCGCTCCGTCGGGAGGGATTACCCCTGCATCCTCAACGCGACATCGTTCATGAAGCGGACGTCGTCGCCTTCCGCCAGCGCGTCGGCTTCGTTGGCGATGGCGGCGAGGAGGTCGCTCAGCGGCTCCATTTCGCTCTTGGCATAGTTGCCGAGCACGTGGCCGGTGACGCGCGCCTTGTCGCCGGGGTGGCCGATGCCGATGCGCAGGCGGCGAAAGTCGGGGCCGAGGCTGGCGTCGATCGAGCGCAGGCCGTTGTGCCCGGCGAGGCCGCCGCCGGTGCGGACTTTGACCTTCATCGGCAAGAGATCGAGCTCGTCGTGGATCGCGGTGAGGGCGGCGACGTCGAGCTTGAAGAAGTTCAGCGCCTGTTGAACCGCGTCGCCGCTGTCGTTCATGAAGGTCTGCGGCTTGAGCAGCAGGATGCGAGCCCCGCCAAGGCGGCCTTCGCTGATCAGGCTGCGGAATTTCTTTTGCCACGGGCCGAAGTCGTGGATCGCGGCAATGGCGTCGGCGACCATGAAGCCGACATTGTGGCGGTGAAGCGCGTAGCTCGCGCCGGGATTGCCGAGGCCGGCCCAGATTTGCACTCTTGGCTCCCCACCCCTCGCTCAGCTTCGCTGAGTCGTCCCCTCCCCCGAGGGGGAGGGGATTGCAACTACGCCTCTTCGGCTTCGTCGGTTTCTTCACCGACCACGGGGACTTCGCTCGCCGACGGAGCTTCGTCGCTGTCGGCTGCCTCGGACTTGAGCGCCGACGGGGCGACGATCGTGGCGATGGTGAAGTCGCGGTCGTCGATCGCCGGCTTGGCGCCCTTGGGCAGGGTGACGTTCGAGATATGGATCGAATCGCCGACGTCGAGGCCCTTCAGGCTGATCTCGATCTGCTCGGGGATTTCGGCCGCGTCGCAGACCAGCTCGAGGTCGTGACGGACCAGGTTGAGCACGCCGCCGCGCTTGATGCCCGGCGACAGTTCCTCGTCGATGAAGTGGACGGGGACGTTGACGTGGACCTGGCTATGCTCGCCGATGCGCAGGAAATCGACGTGGATCGGGCGGCTCGAGACCGGGTGGAACTGCACGTCCTTGGGGAGCGTGCGGTGCGGGGTGCCGCCGGCGTCGATCATCACGACGGTGTTCATGAAGTGGCCGGTCGAGAGCATCCTGGTGAGGAGCTTTTCCTCGACGTGGACGGACAGGGCTTCCTTCTTGTCGCCATAGATTACGGCGGGGACCCGGCCATCGCGACGCAGTGCACGGGAGGCTCCCTTGCCAGCCCGTTCGCGTTGCTCGGCGGGCAGCGTCAGCTGTTCGCTCATTGGTGTTACCTCGTGTTCGTTTTACGCCCGCCCCGACGCCTCCAGGGATGGTGTTCGGTGGGCGACCGCGCCTTTAGCGAAAGGGCGCGCAAAGTTCAAGGTTACTGGATGCGGCTGACCTTGTAGCCTTGCGTTTCCAGCATGCGGATGACGGATTCGTCGCCGGCAAGGTGGCCCGCGCCGACCGCGACCATGACCGTGCCGGGCTGCGCCATCCGTTGTTCGATCCAGCGGGTCCAGTTGGCGTTGCGGCGGCCGAGGAGGGCGTCTTTCAGCTCGGGGCTGTCGGCGAGGTCGGCGTTGAAGCTGCTCGCGATTCCGGCGACGTCGCCCGACGACCAGCTTTTGAGCATCGCGGCGAACTCGGTGCGCATCTTGTCGGGTTCGGAGATGGCGCCTTCGAGAAAGACGCGCTGGGCGGGCTGCGAGAGGTTATTGAAGAAGCCCAGCTGCTCGGAATTGGTTTCGAGCTGGCCGATCGGCTTGCCGGCGGTTTCGAAGCTCTGGCGCAGCGCTGGCTCGACCCCGGCCGAGCCCTTGAGGCCGAGCGCCTTGAACTGGGTGCCGACCAGCGTGAAGGCGGCGGCCCAGGTCTTCATCTTGTCGAAATATCCGGCGGGGATGCCGGTCGCCTTGATCGCGGTGGCCAGCTGCGGGCGCAGCGCCGGGTCGATGCGGTTGGCGAGCGGCGGGAGATTGTCGGCGAACCCGAGGCGGCCGAGTTCGGCGGCGAGCTTTTCGGGATGCTTGTCGTCGATGATCGTCTCGACATAGAGCTGACCCGACTTCGCCACCGCGTCGTTGATTGCCGGGGTCTGCCAGCGATAATCCTGCGGCAGGAGGTGGAACGTGCCGAACAGGTAGATGCTGGTGTCGGGATCGGACACGCGCCACAGCGCGGGGCGGGCGACGTCGGACGCGGTTTGCGGCGCGGAGGCGCAGCTTGCGGCCGCGGCCATGCCGAGCGCGGCGAGGCCACGCTTCATCCAGTTCATCACGCGCATCGGACTTCCTTCGGACAAGCTTTGACGCACGATGTAGGCACGCCACTCCTGAACGTCCACTTGCCCCCATCCTCTTGCCGACCGCTACGTCATGAGCCAAAGCCGCCGCCATGACCGCGCCGCTTTCGTTCCAGGACCTGATCCTCACGCTGCACCATTACTGGAGCGAGCGCGGGTGTTTGATCCTGCAGCCGTACGACCTCGAGGTCGGGGCGGGGACGTTCCACCCGGCGACGGTGCTGCGCGCGCTCGGCCCCGATCCGTGGAAATGCGCCTATGTGCAGCCGTGCCGGCGGCCGACCGACGGGCGCTATGGCGAGAACCCCAATCGGCTCGGGGCTTATTATCAGTATCAGGTGATGCTGAAGCCGAGCCCGGCGGACCTGCAGGCGATGTACTTGGGATCATTGGACGCGATCGGGATCGATCCGCTGAAACATGACATTCGCTTCGTCGAGGATGATTGGGAGAGTCCGACGCTGGGCGCGTGGGGGCTCGGCTGGGAAGTGTGGTGCGACGGGATGGAAGTGACGCAGTTCACTTACTTCCAGCAGGTCGGCGGGTACGACTGCAAGCCGGTGGCGGGGGAGTTGACCTACGGGCTCGAGCGGCTGGCAATGTATATCCAGGGGGTCGATAATGTGTTCGACCTGCGCTTCAACGACGCGGGCGTGACTTACGGCGAGGTGTTTCTCGACAATGAGAAGCAGATGTCGACGTATCATTTCGAGGTCGCGAATACCGAGGCGCTGTTCGACCTGTTCAGGAAGGCGACGGCGGAGGCGGAGAATTGCCTGACCGCGAAGCTGCCGATCGCCGCTTATGAGCAGGCGATCAAGGCGAGCCATATCTTCAACACGCTGCAGGCGCGCGGGGTGATCTCGGTCGCCGAGCGGCAGGCGTATATGGGCCGGGTCCGCGACCTGGCGAAGGGCGCTTGTGCGTCGTGGATGGACGCCAAGGGGTGGGCGGCGTGAGCGATTTCCTGCTCGAGCTGCTGTCGGAGGAGATTCCGGCGCGGATGCAGGCGCGGGCGCGGAACGACCTGGCGCGGATGTTCGCCGAGGCGTTGGCCAAGGCGGGGCTGGCGCATGGCGGGGTGACGACATGGTCAACGCCGCGGCGGCTGGTCCTGATTGCTCGGGATGTGCCGGGCGAGACGCTGGCGGTGCGCGAGGAGGTTAAGGGGCCTCGGTCCAGCGCTCCGCCTCAGGCGCTCGAGGGGTTCTTGCGCAAGACCGGGTTGGCGCGCGAGCAGCTGGAAGAGCGCGACGGGGTCTGGTTCGCGGTGATCGACAGGCCGGGGCAATCGGCCATCTCGGTGCTCAAGGTAGCCGTGGCAAGCATCGTTCTTAATTTTCCATGGCCGAAGTCGATGCGATGGGGTCAAGAGTCTAAGTCAACTGAATCGTTGAGGTGGATTCGCCCACTCCACAACGTACTGGCATTTTACGGGTCCGAACATTTCGGCATAGAATTAGACGGGTTTGCCAACCTCTATATAAACAAAGACGGCTATGTGAGTGATGTCAAACAAGGGGAAGCTGGGGTTACTAGCTTACCTTCAACCTTTGGGCATCGCTTTCACCATCCCGGGCCGATCACCATCGGCGGGGCGTCGGACTATGCCGAGAAATTGCGCGCGTGCCATGTGATCGTCGATCATGAGGAGCGCGAGGCGATCATTCGCAAAGGAGCGAAGGCGGCGGCCGAGGCGGCGGGCTATGCGCTGGTCGAAGACGAGGGGTTGGTAGTCGAGAATGCCGGGCTGACCGAGTGGCCGGTGCCGTTGCTTGGGACGTTCGACGCCGATTATCTCGACGTGCCGCCCGAGGTGATCCAGCTGACCGCGCGGACCAACCAGAAATATTTCGTGATGCGCGGGGAAGAGGGGGCGCTGGCGCCGGCGTTCGTGTGCATCGCGAATATCGCCGCGAACGACGGCGGCAAGGCGATTGTCGAGGGCAATCGGCGGGTGCTCGCGGCGCGATTGAGCGATGCGCGATTTTTCTGGGAGCAGGACGTCAAGGTTCCATTGGAGGAACAGGCGAAGAAGCTGTCGGGAATCGTGTTTCACGAGAAGCTGGGCACGGTTGCCGACAAGGTTGAGCGGGTGGCGAAGCTGGCCGAATGGCTCGTCACCGAAGGGATTGTGAAGGGCGCTTCGCCGGCGGATGCGCGGCGCGCCGCCGAGCTGTGCAAGGCGGACCTGGTCACCGGGATGGTGGGTGAGTTTCCCGAACTACAGGGCGTGATCGGCGGCTATCTGGCGGCGGCGCAGGGGGAGAAGAAGGCGGTCAGCGACGCGATCCGCGATCATTATAAGCCGGTCGGGCGGGGGGATGAAGTGCCGACGGCGCCGGTGACGGTGGCGGTGAGCTTGGCGGATAAGCTGGATACGTTGACCAAGTTCTTCGACATTGATGAAGCTCCGACGGGCTCGCGCGATCCATATGCGCTCCGGCGGGCGGCGATTGGTGTCATAACATTGATTATCAACAATGATTTGCGTTTGTCACTCGCCCAAGCAGTTACGCGGGCATTGTTACCAAAGTCGAAATTAAGCGTAGCTGGTCCACCCGGACTGCAATTGTTGAACTTTCTGGGCGACCGCCTGAAAGTCCAGCAGCGCGAGGCCGGCGTCCGTCACGACCTGATCGACGCGGTGTTTGCGCTTGGTGGGGAGGATGATCTTGTTCGTCTGCTTGCCCGCGTGACCGCGCTTCAATCCTTCATCGAAACGCCCGACGGCACCGATCTTCACGCCGGTTACAAACGCGCGGCGAATATTTTGAAGAAGCCCCTCTCCCCGCTCGCCTCCGGCGAGTCGCCCTCTCCCGCAAGGGGAGAGGGAAGTGTGCCCGCTGAGGAGACAGTGCTCGTTGCGGCGCTCGACGGGGCCGAGCCTCGCGTTGTGACCGCTATCGAGGCGGAGGATTTTACCGGGGCGATGGCGGCGCTGGCTTCGCTGCGCGCGCCGATCGATGCGTTTTTCGAGGGGGTTACGGTCAATGATCCCGATCCCGCTATCCGCGAGCGAAGGTTGAACCTGCTCGCCCGGTTCCGCGATGCGGTTCACCGGGTAGCGGATTTCTCGAAGATCGAGGGGTAGGCCCCCTCCCGCTCCGGCGGGAGGGGCGGGTTCTTCTACCGGTCTCGGTCGTCGATCACGCCGTCGTCGTTGCGGTCGACCACCGGAATGTCGCGGCGATCGCTGACCAGCGGGTCGCGGCGGTCTTCGGCGATCGGGTCGCGGGCGGGATTTTTGAGCGCGGCGGCGCGCAGGCTGTCCTGTTCGCGCCAGTCCTTCTCGCGTGTCGCATGAACTTGCTCGAGGTCATGGCGGCGCGCGACCTCGGCGTTGTAGCGCTGCTTCCACTTGCGCCCGCCGCCCGAGGCGAGGAAGGCGCCGACCAACAGGCCGAGCACGAAGATGAGGGCGACGATCACCCATTGGTCGCTGGTGAAGCTTAGCATGGCACGGACCCCTTGATGTGGTGGAGCTTAAGCGCGCGCCGAGCCGAAGCGTTCCCGAAACGAATTTTGGCCCGAAACAAGTTTTTGGCCCGAAACGAGTTTTGGCCCGCAACAAAACGAAAACCGCCGCCCCCTCGGGTGAGGGAGCGGCGGCTCGGTGACGCTTCGGGCGACCCCCTCGCGGGGCATCAGCCCCAAACGCTAGCCATTGATGAAGCTGTCGTTGATCGAACAGGCGGCCGGTCCAAGGATGACGACGAACAGCGTCGGCAGGATGAACAGGATCAGCGGGATGGTCATGATCGCGGGCAGGCGGGCGGCCTTTTCCTCGGCGCGCATCATGCGGTCGTTGCGGAATTCGGCCGACAGCACGCGCAGCGCCGAGGCGAGCGGGGTGCCATATTTCTCGGTCTGGATCATCGTCGTGACGACGCCGCGCACCGCTTCCAGATCGACGCGGGTGGCGAAATTCTCGAACGCCTGGCGACGCTCGTTGAGGAAGCCCAGTTCGATCGCGGTCAGGCCGAATTCGTCGCCGAGTTCGGGATAGGCCTTGCCGAGTTCCTTGGCGACGCGGTTGAACGCGGCGTCGACCGTCAGGCCGGCCTCGGCGCAGATGACGAGCAGGTCGAGCGCGTCCGGCAAGCCCTTGCGGATCGCGTGGCTGCGCTTGGTGACCTTGTTCTTAAGCCAGATGTCGGGCGCCTTGTAGCTCAGCAGCAGCGTGCCGGCGACGAGCGCGTAATGCTTGAACCAGCCCCACTGCGGGAAGGCGTGAAAGACATAAACCGCGATGATCGCCGCGCCGCCGAGCACCACCGGCAAGACGAAGCGCGCGAAAATGATGAAGAAGGCAAGGTCCTTGGTACGGATACCGGCCTGCATCAGGCGGATCTGGGCCTTCTGGATCTGGTCGTCCTGCAGCATCTTGAAGCTGGACAAGATGCCGCGCACCGTGTCCGCCGCCTGGTTCTTGTTGGTCAGCTTCTTGCGCTTGTTGGTCGAGGCGACGATGCCCGCCTTGAGCTGCTCGCGCCGTTCGTTGAGCGCCTTCACCCGGCGCGCCATCGGGTCCTTGACAGTGGTCGCGGCGTAGATCGCGGTCAGCACCGCCATCGTCGCGACGGCGCTGAGGATCGTCGCCACCCAGATGACGTCGAAACCAAGCAGGGTCGGGTGAACAGCGGAATCCATCGTCATCGTCCCCATTAAATCTCGAAGTTGACCATCTTGGCCATGATGAGCACGCCCGTGCCCATCCAGACCATGCCGCCGATCCCCGCGACGATCAGGCGCTGGTCGATGAAGAACTTGCCCATGTAGGTCGGGTTCATGATGTAGACGAGGGTGAAGACGATGAACGGCAGCGAGCCGACGATCATCGCGGACGCCTTGGATTCGGAACTCATCGCGCGGATCTTGAGCTTCATCTGGGCGCGCTTGCGGAGCACGTCGGCGAGGTTGGAGAGCGTTTCGGCGAGGTTACCGCCGGTCTCGCGCTGGATCGCCAGGGTGATCACGAAGAACTGGAATTCGGGCGTCCCCATGCGGTCGGCGGTTTCCTGGAGGGCGACCTCCATCGTCCGGCCGATTTTCATCTTGTCGCTGACCGACCGGAATTCGATCCCGACCGGGCCACCGATTTCAGCGGCGACGATGCCGAGCGTCTCGGTGATCGGCAGGCCCGAGCGCAGGCCGCGGACCATCAACTCGATCGCGTCAGGGAAATTGCCGTTGAACTTGGCGAGCCGCTTCTTGATCATCCGGCCGATCACCCAGTGGGGGATGCCCAATGCGACGAACGCCGCGACCACAATGGCAAGATACCAGGGCGCGCCCTTCAGCAGTGCCGCAGAGGCGATGAACAGCCAGATGCCCATCGAAATGAGGGCGTATTTGCCGAGATTGATGTCTTTGCCGGTCTGCTCGAGCCGCTTGCGCAGCTGTGCCGGCCGGGGGATCAGGCTCGACGCGAAGCTTTCGACGCGGTTCTCGCGCGCCTGCAGCAGTTTGCGGATCTGGGCGTTGGCGCTGGCCGCGAGGACGCCGTCGACATGACGCTCCTTGAGGAGCTCCAGGCGACGCTTGACCGTCTTCGTCGCCGACGGACCCTTGAATGCGCTGACGAGCAGGAGGAGCATTCCCCCGACCCCGATCGCAAGCAATATGATCAACATCATCGTCCCGCCGTCCCGTCCTGAGGGGCGAGGGGCCGCGCGGGCAAGCCCGCTGCGTCCCCGGCCCGGTGCATCACGCCGCCTTCTTGGCGAGCATCGACTTCAGATTGTTCATCATCGAGCCCTTTGCCGCGCCAGCCTTGGCGGCAGTCTTGGTCTCGGCTGCGGCGCCATCCTCGCTGGCATGGCTCAGCACCATGTTCGACAGTTGCGTAAAGGGCGCGGCCATCTTGCCGTTGGCGACTTCGGCCATCGGCTTGCCGAGCTTCGCGGCCTGAGCGGCGAGCTTGCCGTCCTCCGGGAAGACGATGTCGATGCTACGCTCGATCGATTGCTCGAAATCCTTCTTGCTGATTTCGAGCGCGCCACCCGACGGTACGCCGTTGGCGACGACGATGACCTTGGTCTGCGGCGCGTTCGATTTCAGCCAGGCGAGGATGCGGATCGTGTCGCGCGTCGCGGCCAGGGTAAGCTCGGCGACGACCACGGCGACATGCGCGTCATGGACCATGTGCGGATACTGGATCAGCATCTGGCGCGGCAGGTCGATGACGGTCGATTCGAAGGCGTTGCGCATTTCTTCCTGGAGCTGGAAGAAGGCGGTGCCGTCGGTGATCAGCGGCGTATTGATCGGGGCTTCGGCGGAGAGCACCGAGAGCCGTTCGTTGGCGCGAACCATGGCGCGTTCGATGAACAGCCCGTCGATGCGGCTGGGGTTCTCGATCGCGTCGGTCAGGCCGCGGCCCGGTTCGAGGTCGAGCGCCAGTGCGCCGGTGCCGAAGTGAACGTCGAGATCGAGCAGCGCGGTCGAGCGATGCGCCTTTTCGCCGAGCAGCCAGGCAAGGCTGGTCGCCAGCGTCGACGCGCCGACCCCGCCGCGCACGCCGATCACGGCGGTCATGACGTGGGGCTTGTCGACCTGCGCTTCGCCGCGCGGCCCCGACAGGATCGACTGGGCATGGGCGAAGGTGTCGCGCAGCTGGTCGACCGTGAAGGGTTTCAGCAGATAGTCGTGGATGCCGCTGGCGACGAGGTCGCGGTAAAGGCGGACATCGTTGACATGGCCCGAGGCAATGACGATCGTGCCCGGCTCGCACACTTCGGCGAGCGCGTTGATGTCATTGAGCGGGTCGCCCGATTCGGACAGGTCGACGAACAGGATGTTCGGACTGGCCGAGACCGACAGCGACTGGACCGCATTGCGCAATCCGCCCTTGTTGACCTTTTCCGGCGACCAGCCGTGCTCGACCGCGACCGGGCGCAGCATGTCGGCCGTGGCGTCGTCGCAGACGAAGGCGGTGAACGGATCGCGCGACCCTGCGCGAGCGTGGAAGGGAGCGTTCATGGATCAGTTGCCCTTCTTCGAGGTGGTGATGTCTAGCAGGCCCTTGGTCCCGGTCGGCGGCGCAGCGCGGTAGCTGTCGACTGCCTTGGTCGAGGTGCGCGAGTCGCTGAGGCCGCTGCCTTCGCGCCCGTGGACCAGGTCCTCGGGGTTGGCGACCATCGCGGCGAGGTTGCTGTTCACGCCGCAACCGAAGTTGGACATGCTGTGGTTGTTGTAGTTGGGCTGTGCCGGCTCGCTCCAGTTGGGGCAGTTCGGCACAGTGGCGCGGGTCCGGCTGACGACGATCCGCACCGCACCGGGAGCGATCATGCCCGGAAGCACCGGGCCGCCCTCGGCGACGAGCAGGCCATAGCGGCCGGCGATCCGGGCGACATTGGCGCGCGCAGCGCCGCTGTACGGTCCCTCGACATAGACGGAGTCGCCGTAGCCAAGGTCGAGACCGCGGAACCAGCCGTCGAGACGGGCGGCTTCGACCTCGGCGAGGTCGCCGTCGGGCGCCGCGGCGTCGAACGCGAAATCCTGACGGCTGACGACCGGGACATTGATCGCATCGAGACCGCGGGCGGCATCGGTACGCGGGGCCACGGTGCCGCAGCCGGCGAGGCTGGTTGCCGCGACGAGGATCAGGAGGGTGTTACGCATGGTCTTGTCCTTCCTTGGCCGGATCACAGCTTGAAGCCGGGCGTTGGGGCAGCGATTGCGCCGGCGGCCGAGGCCCCCGCGACTGGAACGCTCATCCCCGGTCGCGGCGACTGGAGCGACGCGCGCGGGCCCGACTGGCCGTCGAACGTCTGGCCTTCCCAGTTGAGCTGGCCGTCGGTCGGGGCGCGGTAGCCGTCGGTCGGCGCCGCGAGCTGGGTCGACACCGGCCGCACCAGGTACGGCGTGACGATGATGACCAGCTCGGTTTCCGAGCGGCGATATTTGGTCGAGCGGAACAGCGCGCCAAGGATCGGCAGGTCGCCGAGGAACGGCGCCTTGTCGACATTGTTGGTGTTCGAGTTGCGCAGCAGGCCGGCGATCATGAAGCTTTGGCCCGAGCCGAGCTCGACCGTCGTTTCTGCCCGGCGAGTGGTGAGCGCCGGGACCGCGTAACCGTTGAGGCTGATCGATCCTTCGTTCGACAATTCGCTGACTTCCGGGCGGATGCGCATCGAGATGCGTCCGTCGGCGAGCACGATCGGGGTGAAGGCGAGGCCGACACCATATTGCTTGTATTCGATCGTGATCGCGTTGAGCGACTGGCTCACCGGGATCGGGAATTCGCCACCGGCGAGGAAGCTGGCGGTTTCGCCCGACAGCGCGGTCAGCGTCGGCTCGGCCAGCGTGGTGACCAGGCCATCGCCTTCGGACAGCTGAAGGGCGCCGAGGATGTCGAGACCGAACAATTTGCCGGCACCGCGCAGGACCGTGCCCGAACTCGGGATGCCGACCTTGCCGGTCACCGGATTGATCAGGCCACCCTGGCCGATGCCAAAGTTAAACCCACCGGTCGAATCGCTGGTGAGGAGGTTGACGCCGATCTGCTTGAGCAGCGAGCGGTTGACCTCGGCGATCTTGACCTTGAGCGTGACTTGCAGCGGGGTCGCCGAGCGCAGCCGGCTGACGACCTGCGACCCTTCGCCGACATAGGCCTGGACCAGGCGCTGGGCTTCGGCGACATCGCTGGGCGACGCGACCGTGCCAGTGAGCAACACGAGGTTATTCATCGGGGTCGCCTGGATGTTGGCGTCGGGCATCGCCAGGCGCAGCATCTCGTCGACCGAACCGGTGTTGTTGCCGACGCGGACGTTGGCGGCATAGACCACCCGGCCCGACTTGTCGGTCGCATAGACGGTCGTCTCGCCGGCACTCTTGCCGAAGATGTAGAGCTGGGTCGACGAGCGAACCTGCACATCGGCGATGGTATCGTTGGCGACGAACACGTCAGACATCGGCGCGGACAGGCGGATGATATTGCCGGTGCCCTTGCTGAGGTTGATCGTTTCCGACGGGCGCGCGGCCTGGGGCTGCGCGGCGGCGGGGCTGGCGACGACGATGGTGCCGAAGCCGATGGCCAGTGCGACGAGGGCGGTGCCCAGGCGCGGCTGACGCGTGTTACGATAGCTGTTCATCTTAACGAGCCCCCACAGGAACAACGGTGACAGTATTGCCGCGCGACACGCGGACTACCGGGCCGACCGGCGCTTCGGTGCCGAGCGATTGGCCGGCCATCGCCTGACCTGACTGCCCGACAGCCGCGCTCGGCTTTTGCGGAACGGTGCGGCGCTGGAAGCGCGACACGTCGCCGCCGGTGGTGAAGGTGGTGTTCGAGTCCATCGGCTGGTTGGCGACGGCGAGCAGTATCTGCCGCTCCTGTGCCGGATTGGTGCCGGCCGGGACCTTGACCTGGCCCGTGGCGACGGCGCGCTCGAGCTCGGCGGTGTTGTCGGCGATCGAGCGCAGCGCAAGCGACAGCTGGCCCATCGACTGGGACACGGCGATCTTCTCGGCTATGCGCGGTGTAGCTTCGAGCGTGACGGTGGTCGACGGGTGGACCGTGATTTTGCCCTCCTTGTCCTTGACCTGGTCCATCGCCTGGTCGGTGGCGAGAACGCGGAGGTTGCGGACGATTGTCTCGGAAACCTTGAGCGGGGGGCCATCGCCACCGCCCTCGACCGCCTGGGTCAGGACCATGTCGACCCGGTCGCCCGGGAAGACGAAGCCGGCGACGCCGCTGGTCTGGGTGACGGGCACGGTGACGGCGCGCATCCCCGGCCCGAGCGCCGCGGCGAGGAAGCCACGATCCTGCGGGCCGACGAGCGAGCCGCGGGTCAGCGGCTGGCCGGCGGTAACCGGATTGCGGACGACCATGCCGACCATCTTCTGGGGATCGCTGTCGGTCGTGCCTTGGGTGTAGTAAGCGCCCTGGAGGAGTTCCTTGGGCCACGCCTGATAGGTGAGGCTGTCGGGCTCGATCATCGAGCCGACCGGCAGCGGCTTGCGCGCCACCAGAACCTTGGGGCCCATCGGCACGGCGGGAGCCGCTGCGGCCTGGCTCGCGCCGGCCCCGGTGAACATGTTCTTGGCCATCACTGCGGTGACCACCGCAATGAGCAGCGCTCCGATGAGCAGCGCAACTTTCTTCACGTCCATGGCGATTACGCCTCCCCTAGAGGGTTACCTCAATCCACTCAAACATCAGGCAAAATGGTTAAGAAACCGTTGGGCGACTAACCATAAGCCGCCGAAAGCGATCGCGACCCCGTAGGGGATCTCGGGGCGCCCCTCGCGGCGCCGAATCTTGTGGGCGATGAGCACGACCAGCGTCAGCGCGCCGCCGGCGATCGACATCATCACGAGGAAGAACAGGGTGGCGCTCGGCGGAAACCATAGCACCAGCGCCGCGGCGAGCTTGACGTCGCCGCCGCCCATCATGCCGAGATAGAAGGTCGCGGCGAGGGCGGTGAACACGCCGACCGCGATCGCGACGCGAATCGCCGCGTCGGGCCACAACGGCAGGCCGCTCGCCCACCAGTAGAGCGGGGCGAGCAGCGCGACGACGATCACCAGCTTGTTCGAGATGGTGAAGGTGCGGATGTCGACCACCGCCGCGACCAGCAGCAGCAACGCAAGCACGGCGGTGAGCAAGTCGGTAAAGACGAGATTGTTCATGGCCCTCCCCTAGACGGCGGGCCTTTCCAAACCGTAACCGGGCCAAAGATGGATAGATTCGACATCGTGATCGTCGGCGGCGGGATCGCCGGGGCAAGCCTCGGCGCCGAGGTGGCGCGCGTAAGACGAACTTTGCTGATCGAGGCGGAGGAGCATCCGGGGATGCACTCGACCGGGCGCTCGGCGGCCTTCTGGCTGGAGAGTTACGGCGGCGCGGGGGTCGCGCCGCTGTCGACCGCGTCACATGATTTCCTGAGCCGGCCACCGGCGGATTTCGCCGACGAGGGATTCCTGAGCCCGCGCGGTGCGGTCCATGTCGATCAGAGCGGGCGGGCGGATGCGTTCGCGGGGATTGCGGCCGTGGTCAAAACAGTGCCGATGAGCCGTGCCGAGCTCGAGGCGGCGGTCCCGGGGATCGATTCGCGCTGGGTCCAGGCGCGAGCCGAGCCCGGCTGTGCCGACATTGACGTCGCGGGCCTCCATGCCGCTTACCTGCGCCAGTTCAGGCGGCGCGGGGGGGTGGTGCGCACCAATGCGCGGATGGTGGCGGCGATCTGGTCGGGCGATTCATGGCGGGTGAGGCTTGAGGACGGCGGCGAGATCGAAGCCGCGATCCTGGTCGATGCAGCCGGCGCGTGGGCCGATCAGGTCGCCGAGATCGCCGGGGTGGCGCCGATTGGAATCGCGCCCAAGCGGCGGACGATGGTCCAGCTGCGTGTCGGGCGAAGCGGGATCGCGCGGCTGCCGCAGGTGATCGACGCGGGCGGGTCGTTCTACTTCAAGGGCGAGGGCGAGCGCAGCGTGTGGATCAGCCCGCACGACGAAATCGCCAGCGGCCCGTGCGACGCGCAGCCCGAGGAAATCGACATCGCGGTGGCGATCGACCGGTTCGAACGTGCGGTCGACTGGCCGGTCGAGGCGGTCGAACGGAGCTGGGCGGGCCTGCGCAGCTTCGCGCCCGATCGGTTGCCGGTGTTCGGTTTCGACATCGCGGTACCGGGCTTTTTCTGGTTCGCGGGCCAGGGGGGGTTCGGCATCCAGACCGCGCCGGCGGCGGCGAAGCTGGCGGCGGCGGTGTTGCTGGCTGAGGCTCCCGATCCGATGGTCGCGAAGATCGATCCGGCGGCCTACAGCCCGGCGCGCTTCAGCCCGCGCTGAGCGTCCGCCGCGGCACAGGCGAGCAGGTCGACCCGGTCGTTTTCGATATGGCCGCTGTGGCCCTTGACCCACTTCCATTCGACGCGGTGCGGCTCGGCGGCGGTGCACAGTGCCTGCCATAGCTCGGCGTTCTTGACCGGTTTCCGGTCGGCCGTGCGCCAGCCGTTGCGACGCCAGCCGTGGATCCACTTGGTGATCCCGTCACGGACGTAGACGCTGTCGGTGACGAGCGTGACGCGGCACGGCTTCGTCAGCGCATTGAGTCCCTCGATCGCGGCGAGCAACTCCATGCGGTTGTTGGTGGTGAGCGGTTCGCCGCCCGACAGTTCCTTCTCGCGCACACCCGCGCGAATCAGCACGCCCCAACCGCCCGGGCCGGGGTTGCCGCGGCACGAACCGTCGGTGAATATCTCGACGACCGGAAGTTCTGCCGATAGTCCAGCCATGACCTGATCGCTCACTTAGGCGACAAGCTCGCGCGGCAGCTTGAAGATCATGTCTTCCTTCACGTGGGCGATTTCCTCTTCGCGCACGGCGAAGCGCTGCGCCAGCGCGTCGATTACTTCGCGCACCAGCACTTCGGGGGCCGAGGCGCCAGCGGTGAGGCCGAGTGTCGCCGGCGTGCCGAGCCAGTCCCAGTCGATGTCGGTTGCCCGCTGGATCAATCGGGCGGGGGTGCCGAGCCGCTCGGCGACTTCGCCCAGGCGCAGCGAGTTGGAGCTGTTGGGCGCGCCGATCACGAGCATGCGGTCGCACCTCCGCGCGATTTCCTTGACCGCCGCCTGGCGGTTCGAGGTGGCGTAACAAATGTCTTCGCCACGCGGGGCCCTGATCGCCGGGAAGCGCGCCTGAAGCGCGGCGACGATCTCGGCGGTGTCGTCGACCGACAGCGTCGTCTGGGTCAGGAAGGCGAGATTATGCTCGTCTGGGACGGTCAGTTCGGCGACGTCGTCGACCGATTCGACCAGGCTCATCGTACCCGACGGAACCTGGCCGAAGGTGCCGATCACCTCGGGATGGCCGGCGTGGCCGATGAAGAGGATGTGCCGGTCGGCGTCGATCAGCCGCTGTGCCTGGCGGTGGACCTTGCTCACCAGCGGGCAGGTCGCGTCGAGATAGGCGAGGCCGCGGTCCTCGGCGGCGGCGGTGACCGACTTGGGCACGCCGTGCGCCGAGAAGACCACCGGGCGGCCGTCGGGGACGGCATCGAGTTCGGCGACGAACACCGCGCCCATCCCCGCGAGCCGGTCGACGACGAACCGGTTGTGGACGATTTCGTGGCGGACATAGACTGGCGCGCCGTGCTGCTCGATCGCCAGTTCGACAATCTTGATGGCGCGGTCGACGCCGGCGCAGAAACCGCGCGGGGCAGCGATCAGCAGGTGAAGCGGCGGGCGCTCGGAGGTAGAGGAGGACATGGCGAGCATGTAAGCGATTGCTTGCAGCCAGCCAAGGCGCTTCCTATGACGACGCGCAATCAGCGGCTTCGCGCCGCCCGCCCGAAGGAACGCCCCTGTGACTGGCCATGTGAATGCTCGCCGTACCGCCCTGATCGTCCTGCTGGCTTCCGCGGCGCTGCTGGGGGGGTGCTCGCGCAAGGGCCAGATTGCCGATGGCGGCGTCTACGTCACGCGTTCGGCCTGCCCGCTGGTCGGGATCGTCGCAGGGACCGGTGACGTGACGCTGTTCGACCCGGTCGGCAGCACCGACGCGCGAGCGATCGACGTGGTCGCAACGATGACCAATGTTCGCGCGAGCTGCACCGACGATGGCACGACGGTGACTTCGGTTGCGAGCTTCGACGTCGTCGCGACACGGCGCGACCCGACGGCGGCGCGCCAGGTCGTGCTGCCCTATTTCGACACGGTGATGCAGGGCGGGAGCGATGTCGTTGCCAAGAACATCAGCGGGGTAGCACTCGATTTCGCCGCCGGATCGATGCGGGCGCAGACTCGCGGCCAGTCGACCGTGCGCGTGTCGAAGGCGGCGGCGACGCTGCCCGCCGCGATCACCAAGGAGCTCACCCGCCAGCGCAAGGCCGGCGAAATCGAAGCGGCGATCGACCCGATGTCGAAGCCCGAGATTCGCTCGGCGGTGGCGAAGGCGACGTTCGAGCAGTTGCTCGGCTTCCAGCTGACCGAAGCCCAGCTGCGCTACAACGCGACGCGCTGATTTCACGCTCGCGCCGAGCAATCGGCGTTGACTCGGCTCATGCCCGCAGCCAAAGGTTGCATTGTCTCCGGTGCTTGCATCGGGAGGCCGCGCGGGAGAGTTTTCGCGTTCCTTTTCTAAGGAGCGCGGGACGCCGAAGGAGCAACCGCCCCCGGAATCTCTCAGGCTGAAGGACCGCGCGCGCCTGACATTCTGGAAAGAGTCCTCGCTCGTTTGGCGGGGGCCACCGAAGGGGTAACTCCGGGCACAAATCCGGGGGAAAGCTCTCAGGTCACGGTGACAGAAGGGGGTCCGATTTGCCGGCGGTGCGTTAGCATCGCTGCGGACCCGCTGGAGATTGCCGTGAATGACATCACCGACATCGTGAAGACGCTTCCGCTCGACGACTGGCACCGCGCGCGCGGTGCACGGATGGTGCCGTTCGCGGGCTATGCGATGCCGGTCCAGTACGACGGGATCATCGCCGAGCATCTTTGGACGCGCGCCCATGCCGGGCTGTTCGACGTCAGCCACATGGGGCAGCTGATCATGCACGGGCGCGGGGTCGATGCGGCGCTCGAGGGGCTGCTGCCGGGCGAATTCAGGCTGCTGAAAGACGGGCGGCTGCGCTATTCGATGCTGCTCGACGAGGCTGGCGGGATCGTCGACGATTTGATGGCGACGCGGCGCGGCGAGGATTTCTACGTCGTCGTCAATGGCGCGACCAAGGCGAGCGACATCCAGGAGTTCGAGCGGCGGTTGCCGCGCGGGATTATCGTCGATCATATGAAGGAGCAGGCCCTGCTCGCGCTGCAGGGGCCCGAGGCGGCGACGGTGCTCGAGCCAATCGCGCCGGGGGTGAGCGAGCTTGCGTTCATGCAGGGCGGGGCGTTTCGCCTCAGCGGCCATGCCGCGTGGATCAGCCGATCGGGCTATACCGGTGAGGACGGTTTCGAGATTTCGATCGCGGCCAACGTCGTAGCCGAGGTCGCCGACCTTTTTTGCGCCGACGAGCGGGTCAGGCCGATCGGGCTCGGTGCGCGCGATTCGCTGCGACTCGAGGCGGGGTTGCCGCTGTACGGGCACGACCTCGATCGCGAAACGACGCCGGTGACGGCGGGGCTCGAGTTCGCGATCGGCAGGCGTCGCCGGGCCGAGCGTGGCTTTGCCGGTGCCGACCGGATCCTCGCCGAAATGGAGCACGGCGCGCCGCTGCGCCGGGTCGGCTTCACGTTGGAGGGGCGCCAGCCGGTGCGTGAGGGCGCGCGAGTGCTCGACGGCGAAGGTAACGAGGTCGGGCGGGTGACGTCGGGCGGCTTCTCGCCGAGCCTCGAGCGGCCGATCGGCATGGCCTATGTCGCCACCGCGCTGGCCGAGCCCGGCACCACGATCACGCTCGAGCAGCGCGGCAAACTTTTCCCGGCGACGGTCGCGGCGATGCCGTTCGTGGCCCATCGCTATCACCGCAAACCAGCTCAGGGAGCATCAGCATGAGCCTCTATTTCACTCGCGACCATGAATGGATTCGGGTCGAGGGCGACACCGCGACCGTCGGCATTTCGGACCACGCCCAGGCCGCGCTTGGCGACATCGTGTTCGCCGAAGTGCCCGAGCCGGGCAAGACGCTGGCCAAGGGCGACGAGGCGGCGGTGGTCGAATCGGTCAAGGCGGCGAGCGATATTTACGCGCCGGTCGGCGGCGAGGTGATCGAGGGCAATGCCGCGCTCGGCGACGACCCGGCGCTCGTCAACCGCGATCCGCAAGGCGAGGGCTGGTTCTTCAAGCTCAGGCTGGCGGACCCGAGCGAGGTCGACGGGATGATGGACGAGGCCGCCTATCGCGACTGGTGCGCGACGCTCTGAGATCGAGGATTTTATGATGCGTTATCTTCCCCTGAGCGAGGCCGATCGGAGCGAGATGCTCGAGGTCATCGGCGCGGGCTCGATCGACGAGCTGTTCCGCGACGTGCCGCCCGAGGCGCGGCTCGACGGGCCGATCGCCGAATTGCCGATGCATGCGTCCGAACTGTCGGTCGAGCGGCAGCTGGCGGCGATGGCGCGCAAGAACATGGTCGCGGGCGAGGTACCGTTCTTTCTCGGCTGCGGGGCCTATCGGCACCACGTCCCGGCGAGCGTCGATCACATCATCCAGCGCGGCGAATTCCTCACCGCCTACACGCCGTATCAGCCCGAGATCGCGCAAGGCACGCTGCAGGTGCTGTTCGAATTCCAGACGCAGGTCGCGCGGCTGCTCGGGTGCGAGGTCGCCAACGCGTCGATGTACGACGGGTCGACCGCTTGCTGGGAAGCGATCGGCATGGCGCGGCGGATCACGCGGCGTACGGGCGCGATCCTGTCGTCGGGACTCCACCCGCATTATGTCTCGGTCGCACGGACGATGGCGCGATTTACCGGCGATGTGCTCGATACGGCGCTGCCGTCATTCGAGGGGACGGACACTGAGCGGCTGATCGCGGGGATCGGCAAGGATACGAGCTGCGTCGTCGTCCAATACCCCGACATCCTGGGGCGGATCGAGGATTTGACCCCGATCGCCGAGGCAGCGCATGCGGCGGGCGCGCTGCTGGTCGCGGTGGTGACCGAGCCGGTCGCATTGGGGCTGATCAAGGCGCCGGGCGAGATGGGCGCGGATATCGTTGTCGGCGAGGGCCAGTCGATTGGAGTCGGGCTGCAGTTCGGCGGGCCCTATGTCGGGCTGTTCGCCTGCCGCGAAAAGCATGTCCGGCAGATGCCGGGTCGGCTGGCGGGCGAGACGATCGACGCCGAGGGCAAGCGCGGCTTTGTCCTGACCCTGTCGACCCGCGAACAGCATATCCGGCGCGAGAAAGCGACGAGCAACATCTGCACGAACAGCGGGCTTTGCGCGCTGGCGTTCTCGGTGCACCTGACGCTGCTCGGCGAGAAGGGTCTGGGGCGGCTGGCGGGCATCAATCATGCGCGGGCGGCCGAGGTCGCCGAGCGGCTGGCGGCGATCCCGCGAGTCGAGCTGGTGAGCGAGACTTTCTTCAACGAGTTCACGCTCAAGCTGCCGGTCGAGGCGCGGCCGGCGGTGCATGCGATGGTCGGGAAGGGGGTGCTTGGCGGGGTGTCGCTCGGGCGGCTCTACCCGGGCGAGGCGAGCCTCGCGCACGGGCTGGTGATCGCGGTGACCGAGACGGTGACCGACGCGGATATCGACGCGCTCGAAACGGCGCTGACGGAGTGTTGCGCATGACGATCAATCCGTCAGGCTGGCGGCCGGCGAGCCCGAGCGATGTCCACGGCGAAGTTCCTGCCCTTGGCCCGGCGACGACGACCGGCAATCGCGCGCTGATGCTGGAAGAGCCGCTGCTGTTCGAGATCGGGTCGCGTGACCAGACCGGGGTCGATTTCGACTTTAATCCTGCCGCCGGAGCGGAACGGGTCGGCGCGCTGCGCCGCACGTCGCTCGACCTCCCCGGCCTGTCCGAGCCCGAGGCAGTGCGCCACTACACCCGCCTGTCGCGACAGAATTACGCGATCGACCTCGGGCTGTTCCCGCTCGGGTCGTGCACGATGAAGCATAATCCGCGGCTCAACGAGAAGGTCGCGCGGATGGCGGGATTCGCCGACGTGCATCCGCTCCAGCCGCAGGAGACGGTGCAGGGCGCGCTCGAGCTGATCGACACGCTGGCACACTGGCTGATCACGCTGACCGGGATGCGTGCGGTGGCGATGAGCCCCAAGGCGGGCGCGCATGGCGAGATGTGCGGTCTGCTGTCGATCCGCGCGGCGCTCGAAGCGCGCGGCGATGCGCGTTCGGTGGTGCTGGTGCCGGAGAGCGCGCATGGCACCAACCCCGCGACCGCGGCCTTCTGCGGCTACAAGGTCGAGGACATTCCCGCGACGGCGGCGGGGCGGGTCGACCTCGCCGCGCTCAAGGCCCGGCTGGGGGTGGGTGGGCCCGACTGTGACGTCGCGGCGGTGATGATCACCAACCCCAACACCTGCGGGCTGTTCGAGCCCGAGATGAAGGCGATTTCGGACGCGGTCCATGCGGCGGGGGGGCTAGTCTACTGCGATGGGGCCAACTTCAACGCGATCGTCGGACGGGTGCGGCCGGGCGACCTCGGCATCGACGCGATGCACATCAATCTGCACAAGACCTTCTCGACCCCGCATGGCGGCGGCGGGCCGGGGTCGGGGCCGGTGGTGCTGTCCGATGCGCTCGTCCCGTTCGCGCCGCTGCCCTATGTCGTCAAGACGGGCGACGGCTATCGGCTGGTCGAGGAAGAGACGGCGCAGGCCGAGGGGTCGGACAGCTTCGGCCGGATGGTCGCGTTCCACGGCCAGATGGGAATGTTCACGCGGGCGCTGGCCTATATCCTGAGCCACGGCGCGGACGGGTTGCGGCAGGTCGCCGAGGATGCGGTGCTCAATGCCAACTATGTCCTGCGCAGCCTCGAGGACGTGCTCGACGCGCCGTTCGCCGGATCGGGACCATGCATGCACGAGGCGATCTTCTCGGATCGCGGGTTCGCCGAAGGATTTTCGACGATCGACGTCGCCAAGGGGCTGATCGACGAGGGCTTTCACCCGATGACGATGTATTTCCCGCTGGTTGTCCATGGCGCGATGCTGATCGAGCCGACCGAGACCGAATCCAAGGCCAGCCTCGACCAGTTCATCGTGGCGCTGCGGTCGGTGGCAGGGCGGGCCAAGGCGGGGGACGAGACGTTGAAGGCGGCGCCGGTGTTCGCCCCGCGACGGCGGCTCGACGAGACGCTGGCGGCGCGGCGGCCGGTACTGGCGTTCCGCACCCCCGCTCCCGACGGCGCGGACTCGGGCGAGGGTGCCGAGCTCGGCGGACGGTGAGCGACCGTCGCTTCTACGAGGCGCCGGTCGACGCCGCCAAGCGCTCGGCGCCGGCGGCGCTGCGCAATGTCGGACCGATTGGCGACGTGCTTGCGCAATGGCTTCCGTCGCACGGAGTCGTGCTCGAACTGGCGAGCGGCACCGGGGAGCATGGCCTCGCCTTTGCCCGGCGCTTCGCGGGGGTCGCGTGGCAGCCGAGCGATGCGTCGGACGAGGCATCGGCGTCGATCGCGGCGTGGCGCGGGGAGGGGCCGGCGAACCTGATCGAGCCGCTGCGGATCGATGCGGCGGAGCCCGACTGGCCGATTGCCAGCGCCGACGCGATGGTCGCGATCAACCTGCTCCACATCAGCCCGTGGGAAACCGCGCTCGGGTTGCTCGACGGTGCGGCGCGGCTGTTGCCCGCGGGTGGCCCGCTTATCCTCTATGGGCCGTGGATCGAGGAGGGGATCGCGACGGTGCCTTCGAACCAGGTCTTCGACATGGATCTGCGCGCGCGTGATCCGCGCTGGGGGCTGCGCGAGGTAAGCGGGTTCGCGAGCGAAGCGAAGGGCAGGGGGCTAGATCTCGCCGACCGCCGGGTGATGCCTGCCAACAACATCATGCTGCGGTTTGATCGGCGCTAGCCACTGCGCCAGCGGCCATGTGGCGAGGAGCCACGCCGCGCCGAACGACCAGCCAGCGACGACATCGCTCGGCCAATGCACCCCGATCAGCGAGCGCGATGCACCGATGATCAGACTCGCCGCGATCCCCGCGACGACCCATGGAGTGCGGCGCGCGGCGGGTGCGAACAGCAGCGCCATAAGCGGGAAAACGATCATCGAATTTGCGGCGTGGGCGCTCGGGAAGCTCAGCGAATGGGTGATGACCGGATGCGGATCGAGCGCGGGCCGGGCGCGGTGGACGGCGATCTTGATGCCCTCGACCAGCATTCGCCCGACGAACACGATGGCGACGACGGCGATCGCGCGGCGCACCTGGCCGCGCAGCCACAGGATGATGCTGACGATCACCCCGAGCCCCACCATGACCGGCGCACCTCCGGCATAATTGAGGAACAATCCCGTTTCGGTCGGCAGCGGACTGGCGGAGCGGGCGGCGATGCCGTCGCGAATCAACGCCACGTCGAGCGGGTTGCCGAGCCCGCCGACGAACGCGCAACTCACGGCGACCGCGAGGAGGCAAACAATTAGTGCGACGCGGAGAAAAGAATAAACCATTGCCCATTAAACGATGTTTTACAGTTCGAGGCTATGGCGGCGTTATGGACGAAAGCAGCAATACCCAAAACAGGCGCTCGCGGCGGTCGAATGTGCTGATGAGCGCGTCGATCGAGCTGTCGGGCGCCTCGCTCCCGGTCAAGCTGCGCAACCTGTCGTCGGACGGCGCACTGGTCGAGGGCGACAAGCTTCCGGTCGAGGGCGCAGAGGTGCTGTTCCGCAAGGCCGAGCTGAGCCTCGTCGGGCGCATCGCCTGGGTCGAGGGCAAGCGCGCCGGGGTCGCCTTCGCCGAACCGCTCCATGCCGACGCTGTCCTGCGCCATATCCCGGCGCCGCGCGCGCGCGTAAAGCCCGACTTCCGCCGGCCGGGATTGAGGACGCAACCGCTGAGCGCGGCCGATTTGCTGTTCGGCGAAAGCTGGGTCACCCGCTCACCGCTCGCCCGCGACTGAACGTTGGGCGCCGACAGGGCGCTCCGTCCATGACATTGTCGGGTAATAGACGCGCAGACGAAGCCGCGCCGTGCCTGTTCAGCCGACCGCGCGAATCCCGCCGCGTTGTTCCTGCAGCCAGTTAACCAGTTGCGGCAGCGACATCAGCCGGTTGAAGGTGATCCCGCAAAAGCCATCGTCGATCCAGCGTACCACGCCTGGCATCGGCGCCAGTTGCGGCAGCATGACGACCACGTCGTTGCCACGCGGAAGGATGGTCAGCGTTTCGAGCTTGATCCCGCCCTGGCTGACATCGCAAGTGCGCATTCGGTGGGCGGTGGCGCCATCGCGGACGGTGGCATAGCAGTCGACCTCGATCCGCGGCATGCGCGGGCGCGGCCCCTCCATCGAGGCCGAGAGGATTTCGATGACGTCGATCGGCTGGCCGAAGGTTACGCCGATATTGTGCTCGCGGACCCAGGTAACCTTGCCGTGGATCGGATGACCGCTCTTCAGCTCGATCGCCAGCGGCGTGCCGTGGGTCATCGCGCAATAGGCGCGGATCAGCATTCCGCCGGCCGAGATGTTCTTGATCAGGCAGAGTTCGCGGCGCTGGTCGATGGCGACCGACCCGACGCGGTAAAGCGTCAGGTGGCGCTCGTCCTCGCGGCGATCGGACGGAGCCGCCGGAGGCGCATCCGACAGGCTGTAGATCGTCGTTTCGACCGGCTGTTCGTCCACGCTTTACTCCATAAACCAGCGCGCTGACGGCGCTTCCGAAGCAGGCATACTCGCTTCCCCGGTCCGACAACTTTCAGGCTTACCCATGCGCCTCTTACGATTTGGTTAGAATCGGCCCTAAATCGGTGGAACGTTGCAGCGCAAGCAAGACTGGCGCTCGATCGGAACTAATCCTTCCGCAGGCGTTATAGTCCTAGGCTTCGCGGATCCCGCGGCGGCGTACAGATAACAACGGGAGATGGATCGATGAACAAGCTCATCCTGGCAGCGATGGCCCTGACCGCCTCGGGAGCGGCGCTGGCCCAGAATAGCGGCACCCCGGCGATCGATGCCCGTGGCATCCCGGTCGTCTCCGCCCCCGCCACCGCGCCAGCGGGCGCGAACCAGTCGGTCACTGTACCGGCCGGCGCGACGGTCACCGTCAATCCTAACCAGGGCGCGGTGTTCACGCCGATGGCGGCGTCGGGCGACCTGCCGGCCTGCTCGAAATCGGTTACCGACCGCTGCATGCAGACTTATGAGGGGCACGGCGGCGGCATGATGATGGGTCACTCCATGATGGGTCACGATCGCATGATGAGTCATCGGATGATGAGTCACCGCATGATGAAGCATTGCATGATGAAGCATCGCATGATGAAGCATCGCAAGATGTAGCCGTCACGCTCTCCGGCGCGGTTCACCCGAACCGCGCCGGAGCAATGCTTGCCGCCATCGCGGAGCAGGCGTAGCATCCCGTCTGGGCACGGCCCGATGATCGCGCCCGCGGAAGGCCGCCATGCGCGCTTTGCTGATCTTGTTGCCAATGCTGATGACTGCGGCGGGGGCAAACGCGCTGCCGCTACCAACCGCTCCGACGGCGATTGAGCCCAATTCAGAGAATGCCTCGGGACAAACTCACGACCTGAAGCTCGCGCGCGACGCCTATGATCGGATGACGGTATCGGTGCGGATCGGTGACAGTGGTCCCTACCGGTTCCTCATCGATACCGGCGCCGAGAGGACGGTGATTTCGCGCCAGCTCGCCCAACAGCTCGGTCTCGCCGCCGGGGCGCGTGCCCGGTTGCACAGCGTGGCCGGAGCGAGTGACGTCGCGACGGTCGATATCCCGGCGCTCCAGGTGAGCGCGCGGCGGTTCGACGTGGCCGGCGCGCCAACTCTTGAATCGATCAACATCGGCGCCGACGGAATGCTCGGGGTCGACAGTCTGGCGATGTCGCAGATCCTGTTCGACTTTCGCCGGGGGGTGATGGGCATCACCCCGTCGCGCGGCGCCAGAATGGACGATCCCGATACGATCGTGGTCGAGGCGCGCCGCCGTCACGGCCGGCTGATGTTCACCCAGGCCGATGTTGACGGCCGCGGTACGGTCGTCGTGATCGATACCGGAAGCCAGATCACGATCGGCAATCCGGAACTGCGGCGGCGACTGATCGGTCGGCGCCCGGTCGGCGAGATGATCCAAATAGACACCGTTGTCGGCGAAAAAATTACGGCTGAAATCTATTCGGTCCGGACGTTGGGGTTGGGCGGAGTGACGTTGAAGGACATGAAGATCGCCTTCATTGATTCGCCCGTGTTTCGACAGCTCGAGCTTGATGGCCGGCCGGCTTTGCTGCTCGGTATGAATGCGTTGCGCGGGTTCGACAAAGTGTCGATCGATTTCGCAACGCGCCGCGTGCATTTCGTGCTGCCGGGATCAAGCATGTCGAACCACATCGAGTTCGCGACGAACTGAGCGCCTGTCGGCCGACCAGTGATTGCATTCTTGACGTTCGCGTAAAGGGAAGGTAGCGACGAGGAATGCTTGCGATGAGTCATTATTCGATCGGCGAGATGTGCGACGAGTTCGGGGTAACCGCCCGCGCGCTCCGCTTTTACGAAGACGAGCAACTCATCTCGCCCGAGCGGCGCGGCACCCAGCGGCTCTATTCCGAGCGCGACCGGGCGCGGGTGGCGTGGATCCTGCGCGGCAAGCGCGTCGGGTTCAGCCTCGCGACGATCCGCGAGATGATCGACCTCTACGATATCGGCGACCGCCGCGAGACCCAGCGGCAGGTGACGCTCGAGCGCTGCCGCGAACGGGTCGACGAGTTGAAGCGCCAGCGGGTCGACATCGACGCGACCATCTTTGAGCTCAACGATTTCATCGCACTCGTCGAAACCAGGCCCTTCGAAAATTCACCAAAGGACTGACCATGCCCAGTTACACCGCCCCCGTCCGCGATACGCAATTCGTCCTCAATCACGTCGTCGGGCTCGGCAACTACGCCAATTTGCCCGGGTTCGAGGCGGCGTCGAGCGACCTCGTCGAGGCGATCCTGACGGAGGGCGGGCGGTTCGCCGGCGAGGTGCTTGCACCGCTCAACCGGGTCGGCGACGAGGAGGGCTGCACGCGTCATCCCGACGGCACGGTGACCACCCCGACGGGGTTCAAGGAGGCCTATCGCCAGTTCTGCGAGGGCGGCTGGACGACGCTGTCGGCGCCCGAGGAATTTGGCGGGCAGGGGCTGCCGCACGTCGTTTCGACCGCGATCAGCGAATATGTGCTGTCGGCCAACCAGGCGTTCGAAATGTATAATGGCCTGACCGCGGGCGCGATCGCGTCGATCGTGGTCAAGGGTTCGGACGAGCAGAAGGCGACCTATTTGCCGAACATGGTGGCGGGCCGCTGGACCGGGACGATGAACCTCACCGAGCCGCATTGCGGGACCGATCTCGGGCTGATCAAGACCAAGGCCGAGCCCAATGCGGACGGCAGCTACGCGATCAGCGGGACGAAGATCTTCATCTCGTCGGGCGAGCATGACCTGAGCGACAACATCATCCATATGGTGCTCGCCAAGATCGTCGGCGCGCCCGACACGGTGAAGGGCATTTCGCTGTTCATCGTCCCCAAGTTCCTGGTCAACGACGACGGCTCGGTGGGCGCGCGCAACGGGCTGTCGTGTGGCTCGATCGAGCACAAGATGGGCATCCACGGCAATTCGACCTGCGTGATGAATTACGACGGGGCGAAGGGCTTTCTGATCGGCGAAGCCGAGAAGGGCCTCGCAGCCATGTTCATCATGATGAACGCGGCGCGGCTCGGGGTCGGGCTGCAGGGGCTGGCGCAAGGCGAGGTCGCCTATCAGAACGCCGTCGCCTACGCCAAGGACCGCCGCCAGGGCCGTGCGCTGGTGCCCGACCAGCGCGACCCGAATGCGAAGGCCGATACGCTGTTCGTCCACCCCGACGTCCGCCGGATGCTGATGGAAGCCAAGGCGTTCAACGAGAGCGCACGGGCGTTCGTGCTGTGGGGCGCGCTGCAGGTCGACTTGAGCCACAAGGCCGGCACCGAGGAGGAGCGGCAGACCGCCGACGACCTGATTTCGCTGCTTACGCCGGTGATCAAGGGCTATCTCACCGACCGCGGGTTCGAGGTTGCAGTCATGGCGCAGCAGGTGTTCGGCGGCCACGGCTATATTCGGGAATGGGGCATGGAGCAGTTCGTCCGCGACGCCCGCATTGCCCAGATCTACGAGGGCACCAATGGGGTGCAGGCGATGGACCTGGTCGGGCGCAAGCTAGCCCAGAACGGCGGCCGCGCGATCCGTGCCTATTTCGAACTCGTCGGTCGGGAGATCGCCGATGCCAAGGCGGCGGGCGACCCGGCGGGGCTCGCCGAACCGCTTGAGAAGGCGCTCGGCCATTTGCAGGGCGCGACGATGTGGCTGGCGCAAAATGGAATGGCCAATCCGAACAACATCGGTGCGGGGGCCTATGCCTACATGCAGCTGATGGGGGTCGTGACGCTGGGCTGGATGTGGTTGAAGATGGCGAGTGCGAGCGCCCGTCTGAAGGACCAGGCCGGCGAGGATCGATCGTTCCATGAGAACAAACTGGCCACCGCGCGCTTTTATGCCGATCGGGAAATGGCGATGGCAGGGGCGCTGCGGCGCAAGGTCGAGGCGGGCGCGGACAGCCTGATGGCGTTGCCGGTCGAAGCTTTCTAGGGTTTATTCGCTCACGCAGTCTTGCGGCTGTTGCGGACCTGATGCCACCCGCTGTTCGTCGGCTGACCATTAGATCCGGCCATTGGTGCGAGGCGGGCGAGGTCGAACATTTCGGTGAACTGGAGGCCGAACTTGCCGGCCTGCGCCCAGCGCACCGCGCCGATCACCGGGCCGACCCCGACGATGTCGATCGTCATCGTCTGGCCCGGGGTGACCGATTGGTCGCATTCGACCAAGGCACCCATCGCCGAGATATTACGCAGGCGAATCTCGCTGCGCTCTCCGCCAAAGGCGGCGATCGCGCGGCGCATGAGCCGGAGTCGCGGCTCGCGGATGCAGTCGAAGCCCTCGGCCTCTACCCTGATTGAATTGGCGATTGCCCGCGCTTCTTCCCAACCCACGGGGCGCCCGAAGATATAGCCCTGGACCTGGCTCACGCCGAGTTCGCGGATAAGATGCAGGTCGTCGTGGGTCTCGACGCCTTCCGCAGTGGTGTCCATGTCGAGGCTTTCAGCAAGCGTGACGATGGCGCGGATAATCGCGCCGTTGCGGTTGAGGCTGGACGCCGCGCCGCGAACGAAGCTCTGGTCGATCTTGATCTTGTCGAACGGTGCTTTCTTCAGATAGCGCATCGACGAATAGCCGGTCCCGAAGTCATCGAGCGCGAGCCGCACGCCGAGTTTCTTGAGCTTGGCGAAGGTTTCGTCGGTGGCGTCGCTTTCGGCAAGGAAGACGCCCTCGGTCAGCTCGAGCTCGAGCCGTTCGGCGCGCACTCCGCTGTCCTTCAGCGCCGCTCCGACGATTTCGACGATGCTCGGGTCGTTGAACTGGATCGGCGACAGGTTGACGGCGATGCGGACATGGTCGGGCCAGTTGGCCGCTTCGGCCAGTGCGGTGCGCAGCACCCATTGCCCGATCCTGCCGATCAGTCCGCATTCCTCGGCGAGCGGCACGAATTTGTCGGGACCGATCGCGCCCCGCGACGGATGCTTCCAGCGGACGAGCGCTTCAAATCCGCATACTTCCTCGCCGGCGGTGCGGACAATCGGCTGGTAGGCGACCCATAGTTCGTTGCGATCGAGCGCCTGGCCGAGATCGTTTTCGAGCAATTGCCGTTCGGCCGCCTCGCTGTGCATCGAGGGTTCGTAGAACTTATGCTTGCCGCGTCCGTCGCCCTTCGCCGCGTAAAGCGCGAGGTCGGCGTTGCGCACAAGGCTGTCGGCGCAGCAGCGGCCGGGGTCGCCGATCGCGATGCCGACCGATGCGCCGATCGTCACGCGATGACCCTCGATCAGATAGGGCTGCGACACCCGCTCGATGAGCGTGCGGGCAAGCGATTCGAGCAGCCCGGTCTCGACCGTTCCGGGAAGCACCGCCTTGAACTCGTCGCCGCCCAGCCGACCGATCTTGCCATGGTCGCCCATTACGCTGGTCAGCCGTTGGGCGACCTGGCGGAGCAGCGCGTCGCCGACCGGGTGACCGAGCGTGTCGTTGACGTTCTTGAACCGGTCGAGGTCGATCAGGAACAAGGCGCAGCCCTTTTGCCGGCGCGTCGAATTGCGCAGCGCCTCGTCGAGCGTCTGGCGCATCAGCGCGCGGTTGGGCAGGCCGGTGAGCGAATCGAATCGCGCCAGGCGGCTGATCTCCTGTTCGGAGCGGCGCTGTTCAGTGAGGTCGGTGCCGATCCCGCGGAACCCCAGGAAGCGCCCGCGTCCGTCGAATACCGGATTGCCCGACAGCGACCAATGGACGTCCTCGGCACTGGCGGCGCGGACGACGACGTCGCTGAACGGAAAGCGTGCCGACAGGTGAAAACCGAGCGTACGTTCTTCGCGCATCAGGTCGCCGGCATTGCTGTCGACCGATAGCAGGTCCGTGAATTGGCGCCCGAGCATCGCTTCGGGGTCGGTATGGAAATCGTCGGCGAGCTGCTGCGAAACGTAGGACAAGGTG
>NZ_JANYGG010000095.1 GCF_025362505.1 Sphingomonas sp.
CCCTCCGTCCGAATCGATACTAGGGTAAGTGCAGCGCTTCATTTTGCAAGTGTCTTGCTACCGTGTTCGGGTTTTTCCTTACTTGCAAGAGGTATACCGTTGACGGCACCGTCAACGTAACTCTCTCGATACTGCAAGAAATACGGTTGACCGACGTCGTCAACTGAGTTTTATTGATAGAATGGCCCGATTGCGTTGACGGTCACCGTCAATTGAACTTTAGCGATGGTGCAAAGTTCTACGATTTATAAATCGGGGATTATGTATTCTTTATTCGGCGCCTGCACGCCCGCTCACGAAGGCAGCCATGCGCCGATACTAATTTTATAATGATAGAAAAGCACCGACGGGCGCTCCCGCCGCCAGATATCCGCAGCAAATCGCTGTTGAGTTTCCTGCCAAGTGACGGGTCAATTCCCTGCAAGGCGGCAGTGAATACCCTGCAACCAAGCTCGGACAAAAAAGAGATAACTGCAGAAATCAGCCGGATATCGGTCAAATTATAGAATATTGGCTGCTTTTCTTTTGCCACTTTGGCTGAAAGCAGGGAACCGCGTTCCAGAGACGGGTTCGCAGCAGACTGCGTCGCGCGCCATAATTTCAATAGGTTAGCATCATAAGAATAGGTGGAATTCAACTTCAAAGGCGCAACGAGGGCACGAGGTTGACAAGAAATAATGCGAGAATATTTGGCACGCCTTCGCACTAAGATTGGAGGCTGCGCGGGGGCGGGGTAGCTTGGACGCGTGCTCGTCGCCCGCCTCAATCCAAAAGGCATCGGTGGAAGCCACTCGGCGGGACCAAGTCCCGATCATCGGTTTTTAAAGCCCTCAAGGCGTCTGTTAAGTTGTCGAGATGCCGCGCCAACCGCAAGATCGTCCGTAACCAACGAATAACGCACGAGATTTGGAAACGCCTGCCTTCAGCCAGAGCAGTTGGCCCCACCCAGCACACAAAAGCGCGCGCAGTGAGGGTGATTGAGCAGTACTGACTTCGTCGCCTCGGCAAGGGTGGCTCCCATGTCGAAGCTGGGATCGTAGGGTATCAAGGTGCAAGCAGCGACACGAGCGAGCTTCTCCCCGCGGCGGTGGACGACCATGCGGCTGGTCGCGCACATCACGTCCGCCGGCGACACACCAAGGATCCCCCAACAGGCAGTCGTGATTTCGGGCACATCGGCGCTAGAGTCCATTTCGGGGAAAAGGACGAGACGCGACTGATCGTGCGCGTCGATCGCAATTTTTTCTGCGGCGAACAGCGCGGCATATCCGGCGCGAGCCGCGGCATCGGGTTGGGCAGCAACGTGGCGTCCGGCAACCGCGATCGAGAAACCGTTGGCGGAGAGCCATTTCAGGCCGTCGAGTGCAGGCTGCCAACTGCGAGCGCCGCGCTCTGCTTCGTGAATGCTCGGCGTGTAGTGATCGAGGCTGACGCGAAGCGTGAGCTTGTCGCCAAACCGTTCGCGTAACGCCAGCAGCGCTGCTTCATGCCGCCGCATCGGCTTCATCGCATTGGTCAGGACGAGAACGTTCCGGCCGCTCGCGAGTGACTGGTCGAGCATCGTCATAATCTCGGGATTCATGAAGGGCTCGCCGCCGGTGAAGCCGATCTCGCGGGTCGCGAGCTCGCCCTCGGCGATCTCGTCGAGAAAGCGCGTCACTTCGACAACTGTGAGATAGATCAGCGCGTCGTTGGTCGGCGAGCTCTCGATGTAGCACGTCGCACAGGCAAGATTGCACAAAGTGCCCGTGTTGAACCACAATGTGTCGAACGCGACGAGCGGGACGTGCGCGCGGGGCTCGCCCAGGGCCGTGAGTTGCGGATTAGCGAACTTCGCACGCGGCAGCGGAGGCGCTTCAACGCGAAAAGGCGAAGGTCCTGTCGGCATCGTGCGGGCCCGACTCAAGCGCGCCATTGGCGTGTCCTTGCCACCAGCGCAGCCCAGCGCCTAGGCCATGACCCGAACACCGCGGGCGAATAAGCTGCGAACGCCGCCGCCTTGGCGATCTCGGAGCGCGTCGGATAAGCGACGATCGCCGAACCAAGCGCGAAGGCGGACGCCTTGCCCGAAATGATCTGTGTCCATGGCTCGAGCAGCTCCCCGGCATGTGCGCCGACGATGGTGACGCCGACGACCTTGCCACGGTGGCGGACCAGTTTAAGGAAACCGCGCGTGTCGCCCTCGGTCACGGCGCGATCATTATCGCTGAATTCCTGCCGAATAACATCGACCTGGCCATGACGCTCACGCGCTTCGGCTTCGGTCAGACCGATCTGGGCGAGCTCGGGGTCACTGTAGGTGACATGCGGCAACGCGCGCCAATCGACCTTGCCAGGCCAGCCGAGCGCGATATCGAGGCCGACGAGTGAGCCCTCATACCCGGCGACATGAGTGAAGCGAGGACCCGCGCGACAATCGCCGATCGCATAAATTCGACGGTTGGCAGTACGTCGCCGGGCATCGACGTCGATCCCGTCCTTGCCCGCTTTCACGCCTGCAGCGGCGAGGTCGAGATCGTCGATATTGGCGCGGCGTCCGGTCGCGACGAGCAGGTGGCTTCCGGCCAGGCTGCGGCCGTCATCAAGCTTCACCACGATGGATTTCCCATCGATCATGACGTTCGTCGCCTTTCGCCCCAACTCAAAAGCGACGCCCTCGCTGCGCAATTGCGCGATGACCAGATCGGCTGCATCGACGTCGTCACGCCCGAGCGGCTTACCATGTTCAATTACGGTCACAGTGCTGCCCAATCGGCGGAATGCCTGAGCCATTTCGATCCCGATCGCACCGCCGCCAAGCACGATCAGATGCGCAGGAAGCATGTCTAGCGTGAACAGCGTCTCGTTGGTCAGATAAGGAACGTCCGCCAATCCGTCGACCGGCGGGATTGCGGGTTTTGAGCCGGTTGCGATCACGATGCGTGGCGCGGTCAGCCGACGATTGCCGACTTGCAAGGACTTACCATCGAGGAAATGCGCGGGTGCACGAATCACCTCTATGCCCAGGCTCTCGAAGCGCTCCTGGGCATCGTGCGGCGCGATGGCCGCGATCGCGCCATCGACATGGGCGCGCACGCCCGGCCAATTGACTTTTGGGATCGCCTTGATCCCGAAGCGAGCGCCGTCGCGGGCGCCATGCGCCGCCTTGGCCGCCGCGAGCAGTGCCTTGGACGGGACGCAGCCGGTGTTGAGGCACTCGCCGCCCATCGCACCCGCTTCGATCAGCGCCACCTTCAGCCCGAACATTGCGACGCCTCCGGCCGCGGTAAGCCCGGCCGAGCCCGCGCCGATCACGATCAGATCGAATTTTTCCATCATCAGTCCGTACGTTTGCATGAAAGCATTGGTTGCACCATTGCCAACGGGAAGCATGGCAGCATTGCGTATCCTCATCACCGGTGCGGGCGGATTAATCGGTGGCGAGGTCGCGGCGCGGCTTGCCGCGCGCGGCCACCGGGTGAGTGCGCTGGTCCATCGCAATCCGCAGGTGCGTGGTAATGATGGACACCAGTCGGCGCTTTATCGCGTCCATCACGGCGATGTGTCGGTACCCGGCTTTGACCTCGACGCAGCGGATACAGCCGACCACGATTTACTGATCCACTGCGCGGCGACGACCCGGTTCGACCTCAAGGACGAGGACTATCATGCGGTCAACGTCGTGGGCACCGCTCACGCGATCGAGCTTGCGCGGGCGAGCGACATGGCGCTGCTCCACATCAGCACCGCCTACGTTTGCGGCAAGTATGACGGCTTGGTCCGGGAAGTCGATCGGCCCCGACCAACCGGGTTTGCCAACGGCTATGAGGCGAGCAAGGCGCACGGGGAGGTACTGGTTGCGGCGAGCGGCCTTCGCCACGCGATCGCCCGGCCGAGCGTAGTGGTGGGCGACTTCGAGAGCGGTGCGATCCGGACGTTCGACACAATCTATGCCGCGTTCAAACTGATCGCCGAGGGGCGCGTCCGACACATGGCAGCAAGTGCTGGCGCGACGATCGACTTCGTGCCGATCGACCATGTCGCCGCCGGTATAGTCGCGCTGGCCGAGAATATGACGGCGGCGGACGGTGGGCGCTATCACCTCGTTTCCGCTCAGCCCGTGCCGGTAGCGATGTTCGCCGGCGCGATCGGAGAGTTTCCTCAGTTCATGGCGCCGTTGCTGGTGTCGCCCGATGCCTTCGATTTGGCGGCGCTTCCGCCACTCGAGCGGCGTCTTTATGCACGCGTTGCGGGGCTCTACAGCAGTTATTTCCAGCGCGATCCGCAATTCGACGATGCCCGTTTCCGGGCGTTGACGGGTCTGGTCTGTCCGCCGACAGGCGCTACTTATCTCAAACGGCTGATCGATTATTGTGTGACGGTGGGCTTTCTATCCGACGCTTCCCAGGCATCGCGTTCGTGACCGAAAGGCATGGCGAGCGATGCTGCGATCCCCGTCTCGTTTGGCTCGCAATAGGCCGGCACGCCAATCCTGATCTCGGCCTGCGGCACGTCGAGCCGGAAGGTGCCGTGGAGGTGATCCCACAAGGAAAAGCCGCTCGACCAGTTCGAATCGGTTTCGTCCTGAACGGCACTGTGGTGGATGCCGTGCATCCGCGGCGTCGTGAAAAAGCGTGCCAGGATCCGCTCGAACCGTTCGGGCAAAGCGAGATTGCTGTGGTGGAACAGGATCGACAAGAAGAACCAACCCTGCCAGATTCGCAGCGCTCGCGGCGAAACCCCGATCAGCGCGACCTGCGCGGCGCGATAGGGCGCCGAAATCGCCATATCCGCCGCGTGAAAACGCAATGCGGTCGTCGCATCGAGATCGAGATCGACGTGGTGGACGAGGTGGAAGCGCCACAGCAGCGGCACTTTGTGCGTCGCGACGTGCCACAGGTAGATCGTGTAATCCATCAGCAGCACCGCTGCCGCGTCGCGCGCCCAAGTCGGGAGCGGGAGGGCCTGGACAAGTCCGTCGCGCTTGCGCTCGGCCCGCTCGGCGAGCGGTTTGGTGAGCGGCGCTTCGATCAACGCGACGGTCGCCATGCTGAGCGCACCGAGCACAAGGTTGGTGAGGCTACGCCCCGGCTCGGCCTGCGTGGCCTTGCGCAGTGGTCGTTTCTTTTCGCCCGCAAACAAGGCGATCGCGGCGAGGCCAAGCAACGCGCCGCCTGCGATCATCATTGTCCGGTCACGGCCCTTATCCATTGTCAGAAAACTCGTGTCATCGGCGAGAGTTGCGTGCGCCCGTCTGCCCGTTCGACTATTGCACGACAATGAGCCCGCGCGTCGTCCTGTTCACTCGCTTTCCCGAGTCCGGCCGTGCCAAGACGCGGTTGATTCCGGCGCTCGGCGCGGAGCGGGCGGCACAGCTGCATCGCGTGCTGACCGAACGAACCGTGCAGGCGGTGCGGTCGTCGGGATTGATGCTCGAACTGCGGACGACCGGAGCGCCGACGGCGGCGTTCGAGGAATGGCTGGGGCGTCTGTCGATTATCGATCAGGGAGAGGGTGATCTCGGCAACCGGCTGTCGCGTGCCGGTCCGCCCTATCCGACGATCTTCATCGGAGCGGACGCGCCCGACCTGACCCCCGCCCATCTGCAACTGGCCGCCCATGAGTTACAGAATGCTTCCGCAGTTATCGGGCCTGCCGAAGACGGCGGCTATTGGCTGTTGGGCCTGTCGCACCCAGTCGATGCCGTGTTCGAAGGGATCGAGTGGGGCACCAGCAGCGTGTTCGGCCAAACGATGGACCGGCTTGCCGCTGCCCGGATTGATCCGGTGCTGCTCCCCAAACTCGCCGATTGCGACCGGCCCGAAGACCTCGCGCGCTGGCCAGGGTTGATATCCGAATGACCGATGCGGTCGCCATCGTCATTCCCACGCTCGACGAAGCGACGACGCTGCCGCGCCTCGCCCGCCTGCTGGCTGCACTCGATCCGCCGCCCGACGAAGTGGTCGTGGTGGACGGCGGCAGTTCGGACGGCAGCGCGGCAATCGCGCGCGAACTCGGTCTCAGCGTGATCGAGCATCACGAGCAAGGCCGGTCACGCCAGATCAACCGCGGAGTAGATTGGGTCGCAAGTCCGATCGTCTGCGTGCTCCACGCCGACACGCAGCCGCCCGACGACATGATCGCGGTGATCCGCCGTACGCTGGCCGACCCGAAGGTCGCGCTCGCCGGCTTTACGCCCTTGCTAAGCGGGCCCGACAAGGTGCGCTGGGTGACCTCGTTCCATAACTGGATTAAGACCTGGTACGCGCCACTGCTGTTTCGCCCGCACTTTTTTTTTCGCGGCGTCCGGCTGTTGTTCGGCGATCACGCGATGTTCTTCCGCCGCGCCGATTTCCTCGCGGTCGGGGGCTGCGACCCCGGCATGAGCGTGATGGAAGAGGCCGATCTATGCGTGAAGATGGCGCGCTTCGGCCGCGTCCGGCTGGTCAATCGAGTGATCCTGACCTCGGACCGCCGGGTCGCCGCCTGGGGCGAGTGGAAGGCGAACTGGACTTATCTTACCGTCGGCATCCGCTGGGCAATGGGCCTGCGCGATCGGTTGGGAGATCTTTACCCGCACATTCGATGAGCTATTTTCGCGATTTCTTGCGCACATCCCTGACAGTCGAGAACGCCCCATAGACGATCAGCAGGCCGAGCGCCGCCCACACCCAGACAGGAATGTCATGGCCGACGATCGCCAGATAGAGATAGGCCGATACAAAGCAGAAACCCGCACACAGAATCGGCACGACGATCGACTTGCCCGCCCGCAGCCGCGCTACCAGCCAGCCGATCGACAGCAGGAAAAACGGGACCGCACCGACATAGATCGCGCCGAATACGACCGGATCGACGCCATAGTTCGCGCCAAGCCCGAAGAACCAGTCGTGCACTCGGGCGAACAGGCCGCTCATGCCCCCGTGCCCGCCGGCCACGCCACGAAGACTCGGTCCTCTATCAACGAGGCTTCGAACGGACCAGCCAAGTGAAGCACCGACGGGTCCGTCATCGCGCTGGCGCCCAATCCAGCGTGCGGCAGAAAATCACGATGCAACCTTGTGCCTTGAGGCCGCCAGGCCCCGCGATGGGCTCGGCCGCCTCAGCTCCACTGACGCCGACGCTCGCCAGTGCAAGCGAGAGGATCACAAAACGCATGGCGTGGGCGGTCCAATAATGGGAAATGAAAAGCTGGAGGAGAAGGAATGAACGCGCAATGGACGATCGGGATCATCGGCGGATCCGGATTATACGCGGTCGACGCGTTGGAGGACGCCGAATGGCGCGATGTACCGACCCCTTGGGGGGAGCCGTCGGATCAGGTGCTTCACGGTCGCATTGGCGATATTGCCTTGCGCTTCCTGCCCCGCCACGGGCGCGGTCACCGCATCCCACCGCATGAAGTCAACGCACGCGCTAATATCGATGCGCTGAAGCGGAGCGGCTGCACCGACTTGCTCGCGATCTCCTCGGTCGGATCATTACGCGAAGAGCTCGAGCCCGGGCGCTTCGTTATCGTCGATCAATTCATCGACTGCACCGTGCAGCGGCCACCCAGCTTTTTCGGTTCCGGCATGGTCGCACATGTCTCGATGGCCGAACCGGTGTGCCCACGCCTGACCGCGTTCGCCGCCAACGCAGTCACCGCGACAGGCGGCCGAGTCGCCGTGGGCGCAACCTACCTGGCGATGGAGGGGCCGCAATTCTCGACCCGTGCGGAAAGCCTGCTCTATCGTGCGTGGGGAGCCGACGTGATCGGCATGACCGCCATGCCCGAGGCACGCCTCGCTCGCGAGGCGGAACTGCCATACGCGCTGATCGGGATGGTCACTGATTATGATTGCTGGCGCGAGGAAGGCGCCTTCGTCGAAGTGGCCCAGGTGATCGAGCAGTTGGCCGCCAACGGGGCGATCGCCCGAGTGGTGCTCGAACGCTTCATTGCGGCGTTGCCGTCGCAGCGTACGCCCTCGCCACTCGACACCGTGCTGGACAACGCGCTTATCACCGCGCCCAATGCGCGAGATCCGGCAGTGCTGGCGCGGCTGGGAGCAATCATGGCGCGCGTCCTGGGTTAGAAAAGCAGGTCGCTTTGCAAGCAAGTCGCCAACGGCAGCCATACTTCGCCTTCGGACGAAACCGGCAAGATAGCGGCCAAAGCAAGGTGTTGGGATCACTTCCTTTTTTCGCTGACTCCTCCCCCAAGGTCATCAGGCGCGGGGCAATATCGCCTTTGGGAACTGTGCCCACGCCCCGTCATAGTCGGGCTGCGCGCTCGATAGCGCCGCTGCAGTGGGCACGAACGGCAACGCGCTCTCGACCATGAACGCCATCGTGTCCTCGATCTTGTGCGGCTTCAGTTCCGCCGCGCTTGCGCCGCGCCAGCTGTCGAGATCGGGGCCATGCGCGCTCATCCGGTTGTGGAGCGACAGTCCGCCCGGCTCGAACCCCTCGGCCTTCGCGTCGTAAGCGCCACCGACGAGCCCCATGGCCTCCGACATCAGGTTGCGGTGGAACCACGGCGGCCGGAACGTATCTTCGGCGACCATCCAGCGCGGCGGAAAGATGACAAAGTCACAGTTGGCGCGGCCGGCGGTCTCGCTCGGGCTGGTCAGCACGGTGAAGATCGACGGGTCGGGATGATCGAAGCTGACCGTCCCCAATGCGTTGAACCGCGCCAGCTCATAGCGGCATGGCGCAAGATTGCCGTGCCACGCGACAACATCCAGCGGGCTGTGATCAAGACTGGTCGACCATAATCGCCCACCGAATTTCTGAACCAGCTCAAAGCGCTCATCGCGATCCTCGAACCATGCCACCGGGGCTTCGAAATCGCGCGGATTAGCGAGCCCATTTGATCCGATCGGACCCAATTCGGGTAGCCGGAACAACGCGCCGTAATTCTCCGCCACATAGCCCGACGCCGCGCCCTCGGGGAGCGTGACGCGGAAGCGCACCCCGCGCGGGATTAGCGCGATGTGGCCCGGCGCGACGTCGATTCGCCCAAACTCGGTCAGCAGCTCGATCCGCCCCGACTGGGGGATGATCAGCAGCTCGCCGTCGGCGTTGAACAACACCCGCCGCTCCATGTCGCAGTCTGCGGCATAAAGATGCACTGCACACCCCTCGAGCCGTTCGGCCGAGCCATTGCCGAGCATCGGCGTCAGTCCATCGACGAAATCCGCTCCCGCCTCTGCCTGCGCGCGCGCCCATCGCAGCCGGTTGGGCGCGAGCGGCAGGGCGCTTGCCGCCTGGTCAAAGGCGCTCGCGCAAGGCACGAACGCCGCGTGGCTCGCACTCGGCCGCAACCGATAGAGCCAGCTTCTCCGATTCTCGTGCCGTGGCGCGGTGAATGCCGTTCCCGACAATTGCTCGGCATAAAGCCCGAACGCCGGCTTCTGCGGCGAATTGCGCCCGACCGGCAACGCACCTGCAACCGCCTCGCTCGCGAAATGATTGCCGAAGCCGGTCAGGTAATCGTTCATAGCTCGCTCGTCGCCGGGATCACCCCGCGGCGCATCTGGTCGAGCTCGAGGCTTTCGAACAACGCCTTGAAATTGCCCTCGCCGAACCCGTCATTCCCTTTGCGCTGGATAATCTCGAAGAAGATCGGCCCGACCATATTCTCGGTGAAGATTTGCAGCAGCAGGCCGCCGCCGGTTTCAGGCGCGCCATCGATCAGGATGCGCCGCTTGCGCATTTCGGCGACGTCATGGCCGTGCCCCGGCAGCCGCTTGTCGATCAGGTCGAAATAGCTGTCATTAGTGTCCTGAAACCGCACCCCATTTGCGCGCAGCGCATCGACCGTCGCGAAGATATCGTCGGTCGCGAGCGCGAGGTGCTGAATGCCTTCGCCGTTGTAATCACGCAGGAATTCCTCGATTTGGCTGCGCTCGTCCTGGCTCTCGTTGAGCGGAATGCGGATCTTGTTGTCGGGCGCGGTCATCGCCTTGGAAAACAGGCCGGTCGATTGTCCCTCGATGTTGAAATAGCGGATCTGGCGGAAGTTGAAGATGCGCTCGTAGAAGCCCGCCCAATGCGCCATCCGCCCGCGGTTCACATTGTGCGTCAGATGATCGAGCGTATGTAGCCCGACTGAGTGGTCCTCTGTCCCGGCGCCTTCGACCGGTTCGAAATCAATGTCCCAGATGCTTGCCCCGCCGCGCTCGTCGACCAGATAAAGGTTCGATCCCCCGATCCCCTCGATCCCGGGCAGGTTGAGTTCGCCCGGCCCCGCATGGCTGTTTACCGGTCGCGCACCTTTGTCGACCGCGATCTTGAGTGCCTTCGCCCCGTCGGCCACTCGAAACGCCATCGCGTTCGCGCTCGGCCCATGCTCGGCGCGAAAGATGCCGACCTGCCCGGCGGGCTCCATGTTGAGGAGGAAATTTATATCGCCCTGAGCATAGCGGCGGACGTTTTTCGATCGATGCGTGCCGACGTGGGAAAAACCCATTGTCAGGAACAGGGCCGCCAGCGCATCGGGGTCGGGGCCGGTAAATTCGACGAACGCAAATCCGTCGAGGCCCATTGGATTGTCGATCATGCCAGCGACTCCGCGATGTTCGTTTCAACTGAAACTACCGCAAATTACGGGCCGCGACAAGTCGTCAGACATCAATCCCTTCGGCGATCGCCTCGAGCTTGCGCACCCGCTCTTTCAGGTCGGCAATCTCGATCCGCCCCCCGGCACGGACGACCGGTGCCGCGTCTTGCCCGCGATCAATCTCGAGCCGCCTGAGATCGAGCCACCCGCGCCAGCCCTTGAGGATTGCGACCGCCATGACGCTCAGAGCGACGACCAGGCTCGCCCCCATCAGCGCGATCGAAACAGCGGGGTCGCTCATCACCGCTCCTCCCGCAGCGCTTCGATCTCGCGCGCCAGCTGGTCGTTGGGCTTGGCGAGATGATCGTCGATCGCCATCAGCCGGCGGTCGGTCGAATCAAGGTCGTTGCGCATCGCATGGACCGACGGCCGCACCTTGCCAACGTCCGCCATCCGGTCGAAATCACTGCGCCGGTCCTGGCCGATCCGCGTCGCGTTGTGCTTCTGGAAGTGCAACCAGATCCCCGCCCCGACATAGGCGATCAGCGCGAACTTGATGCTGACGATCAGCGCGAAGGCGGCAAAACCGATGCGAATGATCGTCGGATCGACATTGGACACATCGCCCAACGTCGAGCACACCCCGGCCAGCTTCTTGTCGCGGCGGTTCATCGAATATCGTGCCATTTCCCGTTTCCCTTTTAATCAATGACGCGCCGCGCGCGCCGCCTTCATCTGTTCGAGCGCGGCGTCGACCGCGTCGCTGCTGCGCAATTCGGCAATCTCTTCCTCCAGGCTTTTGGGCCCGCTCATGCCCAGCGCGTCGGCCATCCCCTCGGCGAGGTCAGCGCGGCGTTCGAGCTGCTCGAACCGCGCGAAGGCGTCCTGGGCACGACTACCATTGAGCGTCTCGCTGACCCGGGCACGCGACACTGCGCTTTCAATCCGGGCAGCGATCGACGCCTGCCGCGCCCGCGCCTCGCGCAACTTCGCCTGCAGCCTGGCGATGTCCTGCTCATAGCCCTTGAGCACCGCGTTCAGCCCGTCGATTTCGGCGCGCAGCCCGTCGGCCATCCCGGCCGCTTCCTGCCGCTCGCCAAGCGCCGCTCGCGCCAGGTCCTCGCGGCCTTTCGCCAGCGCCAGTTCGGCCTTTTCGCTCCACCCGTCGACGATCGTGTCGAGGCGGGCGAGCGCGCGGCCCATTTCCTTCATGTCGGCGATTGTCCGGGCGGCGGTGGCGCGGATCTCGACCAGCGTTTCTTCCATCTCGATGATGATCACGCGAATCATCCGTGCGGGGTCCTCGGCGCGATCGAGCAACTCGGTCATATTCGCCGCGATGATGTCGCGCGCCCGGCTGAATACCGGTCCCGACAGCAGCCCGACGAGCGGCGCGAAGCGGAGCGTTTCCGCCTCGCCCTGATCCGCTCGCGGCATGCGCGGAGTGCGCGTCGGCGCGACCGCCTCGATCGGTTCAAGGTCAAAATCAGGCATAGGTTGCGGCCGCGAATGGGGCGGCGGTGGCGGCACCCGGGGCAACCGCGGCACCGACCGCGATCGAACTCATCAGCAGCGCCACGGCGAACACCGCGATCTGACGCTGGACATTTCCACGAGCGAACATCTTGAAACTCCCTTTTTGCCGGACCGCGACGAATGCGGCCCGATGCAAAGGGTAATACAAGAGCCGTGCCAATTGCGGTTTTGCGCCAAAAAACTTTGGCGATCTGGATTTGGGAGGAGTGGTTGGCGGAAATTCCCACCAGCTATTGGGATGGACCGCCAACTATGGCCGGCGCGACCGCCTTATGCGTCGCTCTCGGCGGCCTCGTTCGGCGTTGCATCGCCCAGAAACGGCTCGACCTTGCCCTTGAGCTTCAACGTCATCGGGTTGCCGTGACGATCGCGGCTGCGCCCGGCGGCGACCTTGATCCACCCTTCCGACACGCAATATTCCTCGACGTTGGTCTTCTCGACCCCGTTGAAGTTGATCCGCACCCCCTTTTGCAACAGGTCGCCGTCGAAGTGCGGGCTGCGGGGATCGAGCGAAAGCCGGTCGGGCATCTGATTGGTTTCTGACATCGCCGCGCCCTAGCCCCGCCGTGGCGAGCCGGTCAATTGCCGTGGATTGCCAAGTCGGCGCACATCGTTGCGTTTCGTTGCATGCGTAACTTTGATACGTCGTCCCTCTTCAACCGGCGCCGCGAACCGCCTAGGGGAAGGCAAGTCGTCGACGCGCGGCTGGAAGGATGAGGATGGTTGAGGAAAGTGCGCGGGCCAATCGGCCGACGCTGACGCTGCATGTGCCCGAGCCGAGCTACCGGCCCGGCGATGCGCCCGATTTCTCGAGTGTTCGGGTGCCTCCCGCCGGAGACGCGCCGCGTCCCGATGTCACTGCCCCGGCCGCCGAGACTCACCCGCTCACCACCCACCTCGTCCGCGTCCTCGACGACGACGGCCGCGCGGTCGGTCCCTGGGATCCGCGCCTTTCGCCCGACACGCTGCGCTCCATGCTGCGCCACATGAAAACCGTGCGCGTGTTCGACGACCGCATGTATCGCGCCCAGCGGCAAGGCAAGACCAGCTTCTACATGAAGTGCACCGGCGAGGAGGCGATCGCGGTCGCCGCAACCCACGCCCTCGACCGCGACGACATGCACTTCCCGACCTATCGCCAGCAAGGCATCCTCATTGCGCGCGGCTATCCGCTCGAAACGATGATGTGCCAGATCTACTCGAACGCCGCCGACCCGCTCCACGGTCGCCAATTGCCGATCATGTATTCGGACAAGGCGCACGGCTTCTTCTCGATCTCGGGCAATCTTGGCACCCAATATCCGCAGGCCGTCGGCTGGGCGATGGCCAGCGCGATCAAGGGCGACAGCCGCATCGCGATGGGCTGGATCGGCGAAGGCGCGACGGCGGAAGGCGACTTCCACTCCGCGCTCACCTTCGCTTCGGTCTACCAGGCCCCCGTCGTCCTGGCGGTCGTCAACAACCAGTGGGCGATCTCGAGCTTCTCGGGCATCGCCGGGGCCGAGCAGGCCACCTTCGCCGCGCGCGCCGTCGGCTATGGCATTGCCGGCATGCGGGTCGACGGTAACGACGCACTGGCCGTCTATGCCGCCACTCGCTGGGCCGCCGACCGCGCCCGATTGAACAAGGGCCCGACGCTGATCGAGTATTTCACCTACCGCGCGGAAGGTCATTCGACCTCCGATGACCCGACCGGATACCGCCCCGCGGGAGAGGCCGGGGCGTGGCCGCTCGGCGACCCGATCGCCCGCCTCAAGGCCCACCTGGTCGGCTTGAACGAATGGGACGACGACCGCGACGCCGCCCTCGACAAGGAGATCGACACGCAGGTCCGCGCCGCTCAGAAAGCCGCCGAGACCAACGGCGTCCTCCCCCAGCAGGGCTTCGACCGGATCGGCTCGATGTTCGAGGATGTCTTCGCCGACACGCCGTGGCATTTGCGGGAGCAGCGCGAACAGGCCCTTGCCGAAGCACGCGAATTCCTCGGACACGAACCGTCATGACTACGCGCAACATGATCCAGGCGATCAACGACGCCCACCACGTGATGATGGCCCGCGACCCCGATATGGTCGTGTTCGGCGAGGACGCGGGCTATTTCGGCGGGGTCTTCCGCGTCACCGAAGGCCTCCAGCGCGAATTCGGCAAGACCCGCTGCTTCGACTCGCCAATCTCCGAAGCGGGCATCGTCGGCACCGCGATCGGTATGGCCGCCTATGGCCTCAAACCCGTCGTCGAGATCCAGTTCGCCGATTACATCTACCCCGGCTACGACCAGATCGTCAGCGAGCTCGCCCGCATGCGCTACCGCACTGCCGGCGAGTGGACCATGCCGGTCGTGATCCGCTCACCTTACGGCGGCGGCATCTTCGGTGGCCAGACCCACAGCCAGTCGGTTGAGGCCCTGTTTACCCATATCTCGGGGATGAAAACCGTCATCCCCTCAACGCCCTACGACGCCAAGGGACTGCTGATCGCCGCGATCGAAGATCCCGACCCGGTCGTCTTCTTCGAACCCAAGCGGATCTATAACGGCCCGTTCGACGGCCACCACGACCGGCCCGTCACCCCCTGGGCCAGACACCCGGCGAGCGCGGTGCCAGACGGCCACTACACCGTCCCGCTTGGCAAGGCGGCGATCGTCCGCCCGGGCGAAGCCGTCACCATCCTCGCTTATGGCACGATGGTCCACGTCGCGCTTGCCGCCGCCGAGGAAAATGGCGTCGACGCCGAGGTCATCGACCTGCGCACCCTGGTGCCGCTCGACCTCGACACCATCGCCGCCTCGGTCGAGAAGACCGGCCGTTGCCTCATCACGCAGGAAGCCACCCGCACCTCCGGGTTCGGTGCCGAATTGAGCGCTCTTGTTCAGGAACGCTGCTTCTATTGCCTCGAAGCCCCGATCGTCCGCGTCGCCGGCTGGGACACGCCCTATCCGCACGCCTATGAATGGGTCTATTTCCCGGGTCCGCTGCGCATGAAGAACGCCCTCAAGAAAGTCCTGGAGTCGTAATGGCCCGCTTCATCTTCAAGCTCCCCGACATCGGCGAAGGCATCGCCGAGGCCGAGATCGTCGCGTGGCACGTCAAATTGGGCGACCGCGTCGAGGAAGACCAGCAACTCGCCGACATGATGACCGACAAGGCCACGGTCGAGATGGAATCGCCCGTCGCGGGCACGATCGTCGCGCTGGCCGGCGAAGTCGGCGACCAGGTCGCGATCGGCGCAGCGTTGGTCGAGATCGAAATGGACGGCGAAGCGACCGCTATGACCGCGAAGGTCCCGCTCGCCGATGGCGTCGTCACGCCGACCGAGGCAATGGCACAGGCCAACCCGACCCTCGACAAATCTACTCCACCCTCGGCCCCTCCCGTTGCCGTGAAGGGGGCAGAAAAAACCCTCGCCTCCCCAGCGGTCCGCCAGCGCGCCCGCGACCTCGGCATCGACCTTGCCCAAGTCCGCACGACCGCCGACCGCATCCGCCACTCGGACCTCGACGCCTACTTGCTTTACAACGGCGGCAGCATCTCCGGCTCAGCCCCGCACCGCCCCGACGAGACCACGAAGGTCGTCGGTCTACGCCGCAAGATCGCGGAAAACATGGCGGAGTCCAAACGCCGCATTCCCCACTTCACGCTGGTCGAAGAATTCGACGTCACCGACCTCGAAGCCACCCGTGCGATGATGAACCGCGACCGTGGCGACCAGCCGAAGCTGACCCTCCTCCCCTTCCTCATCACCGCGATGGGCAAGGCGATCGCCGACTGGCCGATGCTCAACGCCACCTTCGACGACGACGCGATGATGCTGACCCGCCACGGCGCGATGCACCTCGGGATGGCGACCCAGACCCCCGGCGGCCTCATGGTCCCCGTCATCCGCGACGCTCAGTCCAAGTCCGTCTGGCAACTGGCGCGCGACATCGGCCACTTGGCCGATGCGGCCAAAACCGGCAAAGCAACCCGCGACGAACTCACCGGCTCGACCATCACCCTGTCGAGCCTCGGCCCGATGGGCGGCATTACCTCGACCCCGGTCATCAACCGCCCCGAAGTCGCGATCATCGCGGTCAACAAAGTACAGTTGCTCCCCGCCATCATCGACGGCGAGATCGAGGCGCGCAAGCGGATGAACCTCTCGCTCAGCTGCGACCACCGCGTCGTCGACGGCTGGGATGCCGCGAGCTACCTTGCAGCGATGAAGGCGCTGATCGAGAACCCGATCCGGTTGCTGAGCGCCTAGCGTTCCGGCGTCGAAGTCGCGCCGGAGTAGATCCAGCTACTGATTTTCCATCCCGTTAGTTCATGCGCCATCACGAAGGCCATCGACCCCGCGCCCGCCATCTTCGTGCCATTCTGCGTGAAGCGATAAGTGGTCGGCAGCACGATGTAGGCGCTGGTCCCGTCACTATTTGCCTGGATCGGCTTGCCATAATCGATCCGCCCGTCGCGGATGCCGCGACGCTTGGCGTCGGCATCGTAGTCGCTGGCCCAGCGCTGGACGGATTGCGGGCCGCCCCACACAAACGGCGCGAACTCGTCGACGATCAGCGCGCCGTCGCGATGCGCCGCGAAGAAGGCGTTGATGTCGCCGCCATTGAATTTGTCGAGTACCGACGTAACCGTCACGGTCGCGTCGTCGATCGGGGCTGCAAATGTCGGAGTGGCACTTGCCATCAGCGCCGCCGTCAGCACGCCCAGGAACATTGCCCGCATTTCATTTCCCCCCTTATTAGATGGGAGAAAGCTGCGCTTGCTCCATCGACGAGTCAAGCCACGGCTATTTCTTCGCCTTTAGCTCGTGCCAGCTCGTTTCTTCGGCCTCTGCGTCGAGCTTGGCGATCAGCGCTCGTGATGCCCGCCCATAACGCTTGGCGAGCCCAGCGTGGCTTTCGTGGACTCGCGGATCATTTGCGCGGATCGCCGCGACAACCTCCACGTCCGCCCGGCGAAGCAGATATTCGACCTCGCCGAAGTCTTCGCGGCGGAGGGTCTGTTCGGGCTCCAATGGCCCCGGGCTAATCATCTCGGTCTCCGCTTGAATGGTGCGGCCTTTTCGCCGTTGCCCGATGAATCCCCCATGAAGCGGGGCGACGCCAGTCGAATGCGGCACCCCGCCCCACTCAGGCGGCGAGCCGCTCGACCTCGACTTGCTCTGGCGATCCACGCTTGGTGCTTCGCCAGATTCGCAATTTCCCCAGCCGGAGCGCATGACGGCAATGCACGATCGTGCCTGTTGCGTTGACTCTATCGGAGGACTAACCATGCCGATCGACGACTTCAATCGCCGCACGATCCTCGCCGCCGGTCTGGGCGCGATCGCCGCGCGCGCCGCCGCCGCGCCGCTCGACTTGACCGCTCGCCAGGACCTCGGGCCATTCTACCCCGTCATCCGCCCGCTCGATCAGGACGCCGACCTGACCCGAGTCAGCGGCCGTCGCGGGGTTGCCAACGGGCAGCGAATTATCATCAGCGGGCGGGTCCTCGACCACGCGGGCCGAGCGGTGCCCCACGCCGCGCTCGATATCTGGCAGGCCAATAGCCATGGCCGCTACGCGCACCCCGGCGACACGCATGATGCTCCGCTCGATCCCAATTTCCAGGGCTCGGCGAAGATCGTGGCCGATGCCGCCGGCCGCTATCGCTTCGTCACGATCAAGCCCGGCGCCTACCCCATCGGCGGGGGCCTTCAGCGCACGCCGCACATCCACGTCGATGTCATGGGCCGCTCCCAGCGGCTGACGACGCAGATCTACTTTCCAGGCGAGCCGCTGAACGCGACGGACATCCTGTTCCCCCACGCCTCCCCTCAAGCCTCGGTCATCGCCCGGGCACTCGGCGCGGTGCCGGGCGCGGCGGAAACGCTGGCCTTCGGCTGGGACGTGGTGCTGATGACCGGCTAGGCCGAAAGCTTCTCCACCTCGCCTGCCGGCGACGAGCTTGTCGTCGACCGGGCGGCCCACAATCCGGACTGACGGGCTGCACGGTCGTGGCTATTTTGCGTCCAGTTTGGATATAAAATCCTACCTTAACTTTGTTGTGTTTAGTCTTTGAGCCGGCAAGAGGTACGAATGACAATCAGCGAAAATTTTGAGTATTCCGCGGTCAGCCAAACTGAACCGATGAGTGCTGAACAGCAGCGCGTGGATTCGATCCACGCGGGTTTCCGCGCAGAGGCATTGTCGCGCCCGCTCAACGCGTTTCACGCGTCACCGCCGCCGCGCCCGTCGATCCGGCGCGAACCGCCACCGCAGGACCCGGCCCTGATCCCGACCGACAATCCGCTCAGCCTGCGCATCGCGGAAGAGCTGGAATTCGCGCGTCGCATGATCGAGTCGCTCGGCGACACGCTGTGCACCGATCCGTTGCTGCTGACCCGTCACGCGGTGGCGTTGCAGTCAGTCGATATCGTCGGTCAGATGCTCGGCCATCTGGCGGACGTGACCCGCTCCTCCGCTCCCGAGCGCGCCGCCGAGCGGATCGGCATGAGCGACCTCAGGGCCCGACTAACCCGCCGCGCCTCGCTCTGACAGCCGCACGTTGATGTGTCGCTCTTTGTAGGGCTGACACTCGGCGCGGCTCGGCCTAATGCTCCCCACGCAACAACGATCGGGAGCGACTCATGGTAACGACGGCACATGGCTGGGGTACTGATTCGGCGGACCAACCGCTGAGGCCAATGACCTTCGACCGCCGGGTGCCGCGCGCCAATGATGTGGTGATCCGCATCAGCCACAGCGGCATCTGCCATTCCGACCTCCACACCTGCCGCAACGACTGGCACAACTCCCGTTATCCGGTCGTACCCGGCCATGAGATCGTCGGCACCGTAACCGAGGTCGGCGACGAGGTCACCCGGCACGGCGTTGGCGACATCGTCGCGGTCGGCTGCATGGTCGACAGCTGCATGGCCTGCCCCCAGTGCCTCGAGGGCTGGGAAGTGTTCTGCGAAAAGGGCACGGTCGGCACCTACAATGGCATCGACAAGAACGATGGCTCGCTGACCAAGGGCGGCTATTCCGATCACATCGTCGTGCGCGACCATTTCGTCTGCAAGGTGCCCGACGGGATGGACGTCGCCCGTGTCGCGCCGCTGCTGTGCGCGGGCATCACGACCTATTCTCCGCTGCGCCAGTATGGCGTGCGCGAGGGCAGCAAGGTCGCCGTCGTCGGCCTCGGCGGCCTCGGTCACATGGGGGTCAAGCTCGCCGCCGCGATGGGCGCGCACGTCACCATGATCACCACCACCGCGAGCAAGGGCTCCGACGCGCGCGCGCTCGGCGCCGATGATGTCATCCTGTCGACCGACGCGGAACAGATGAAGGCTGCGGCGAAACGCTTCGACTTCATCCTCAACACCATCCCGGTGAAGCACGACATCACGCCTTACCTCCAGTTGCTTGGCCGCAGCGGACGGATGGTGTTGGTCGGAATGATCGACGTGATGCCCGAATTCCACAGCTTCAATCTTCTCTCGATGAACCGCGCAGTCGGCGGATCGGCGATTGGCGGCATCCCCGAAACGCAGGAAATGCTCGACTTCTGCGCGGCGAAGGGAATTTACCCCGAATGCGAGATGATCCCGATGAACCAAGTAAACGAGGCCTACGAGCGTCTCCTGAAGAACGACGTCCGCTATCGTTTCGTAATCGACATGGCATTAGCAGCGCCGCCGGTAGAGTAAGCGTCATGAGTGAAGCAGTCGTCCCCGTCCCCGCCGACTTCGACGCGCGCGTCGGCCCGGTCGAACTCGCCGCGCTTCACTCAGCCTTCGCCACCGACGCGCCCGCCTTCTGGCTCGACCAGGCGAAGCGGCTCGACTGGACCCGTTTTCCGACCAAGGCTGGCGACTGGTCGTTCGACCAGGCCGACTTCCACATCCGCTGGTATGAGGACGGCCAGCTCAACCTCTCGGTCAACTGCCTCGACCGGCACCTTGCCGAGCGGGGCGACCGCACCGCGCTGATCTTCGAGGCCGACGAACCCGGCGAGGGCCGCCCGCTCACCTACCGCGAGCTGTACGAAGAGACCTGCCGTTTCGCCAATGCGCTGAAATCGCGCGGCATCGGGCGCGGCGACCGCGTCATGATCTACCTGCCGATGATCCCCGAAGCGGCGGCGGCGATGCTCGCCTGCGCCCGGATCGGCGCGGTCCACTGTGTCGTGTTCGGCGGTTTCTCCCCCGAAAGCCTGGCCGACCGCATTCGCGATTGTGGTGCGACCGCGGTCATCACCGCCGACGAGGGCCGTCGCGGCGGAAAGCCTATCCCCTTGAAATCCAATGTCGACAAGGCGCTCGCCACCAGTCCGGTCGACACCGTCATCGTCATTCAGCGCACCGGCGGCGACGTACCGATGACGCACGGCCGCGACCTCGGTTGGAGCGACCTTCGCCTGACCGTCCAGCCGGACTGCCCGCCCGAGCCGATGAACGCCGAAGACCCGTTGTTCATCCTCTACACCTCGGGCTCGACCGGCAAGCCCAAGGGCGTTGTCCACACCACCGGCGGCTACGCCACCTGGGCGGCGACTACCTTCGACTGGATCTTCGGGACACGCGACGACGACATCTTCTGGTGCACCGCCGATGTCGGGTGGATCACCGGCCACAGCTATACCGTCTACGGCCCGCTGCTGTCCGGCGCGACTAGCGTGATGTTCGACGGCGTCCCCAACTACCCCGACCACGGCCGCCTGTGGGAGACGATCGACCGCCTCGGCGTCACCATCCTCTACACCGCCCCGACCGCGATCCGCTCGCTGATGCGCGAAGGCGATGACTGGGTGACCAGATACAGCCGCGCCTCGCTGCGCCTGCTCGGAACGGTCGGCGAACCGATCAACCCCGAGGCATGGGACTGGTACTGGCGCGTCGTCGGCGACAAGCGCTGCCCGGTCACCGACACCTGGTGGCAGACCGAGACCGGCGGCATCCTCATCGCCAACTTCCCCGGCGCGATGGACATGAAGCCCGGCAGCGCCACCCGCGCCCTCCCCGGCATCGAGCCGCTGCTGGTCGACCCCGAACACCGCGAA
>NZ_JANYGG010000102.1 GCF_025362505.1 Sphingomonas sp.
ACCTATGTCGGAGAGCTGGGCTGGGAACTGTATATCCCGACCGAATTCATGACCGGGGTCTATGACGAGATCGTCGCTGCGGGGGCTGCGTTTGGCCTGAAGCACTGCGGCTATCATGCGCTGAATGCGCTGCGGATGGAGAAGGCCTATCGCCACTGGGGCCATGACATCACCGACGAGGATACGCCGCTCGAGGCCGGGTTGGGCTTTGCTGTCAGGATGGATAAGCCGGGCGGCTTCATCGGACGCGATGCACTCGTAGCTCAGAAGGAAAGCGGCCTCCGCCAGCGCCTGGTCCAGTTTCTCGTGAAATCGCCCGAACCGATGCTCTATCACAATGAGCCGATCTGGCAGGGCGATCGCATCGCCGGCTACATCCGGTCGGGAATGTTTGCCCACACGCTCGGCTCGGCCTGCGGCTTGGGCTATGTCACGGCGGTCGACGGAGGGGTCGTCGGGGCGATCGACGCCGACGGCTATGAAATCGAGATCGCGGGGGTGCGCCACCCCGCCACCGCATCGCTCAAGCCACTGTTCGACCCCACCAGCGCGCGGATCAGGATGTGATGAGCGAAACCTCAGTTGAAACGATGCACCGCCTCGCCGCGATGACGCGCGCGGGCTATAGCTTCGACCAGGAATATTATGTCAGCGACGCGGTGTTCCAGGCCGACATGGAGCAGGTTATCGGCCAAAAATGGATCCTCGCCGGACATGTATCGCAGGTGCCGAACAAGGGCGACTATTTCCTGTTTCGCATCGGCGTCGAGCAAATCATCGTTATCCGCGAAAATGCGACCAGCGTGCGAGCATTCTTCAACGTGTGCCGCCATCGCGGGTCGACGCTCTGTTCGGCCAACAGCGGCAATGCCCCACGGCTGGTCTGCCCTTACCATGCGTGGACCTATGGACTCGACGGCAAGCTGATCGCCGCGCGATTGATGCCCGATGATTTCGACAAGGCCGACAACGGCCTGTTCGCCTGCCATATCCGCGTGTTCCACGGGCTCATCTTCATCAACATGAGTGAAGGCGAACCCGACGATTTCGACACGACCTTCGGCGATATGGGGCCGATCCTCGATTATCATGGGATCGCCGACGCACGCATTGCGCATCGCGGCAGCTATCCGACCACCGCCAACTGGAAGCTGGTCGTCGAGAATTTCTTCGAATGCTATCATTGCGTTCCCTCGCACCCCGAATTCTGTTCGATGCACGCGGCCGAATCGATCATCGCGGTGGGTGCTGGACCAAGCTCTGGACCCGCCGATGCGGTGGCCGGCTTCATGCCCAAGCTCCATGCGTGGGAGGCAAGCGCCGCCGCGCTCGGGCGACCGGTCGGCACGATCGACGAGGGCCCCGCTAGCAGCCATTTGCGCCTGCTGATGCAGCGAATGAACAAGGACGGCTTTGCCGCCGAAACGCAGGATGGCACTGCCCCCGCCCCACTGATGGGGAAGCGCAGCAGCGCCGACGGTGGGCGGATGCACTTGAGTTTCAGTCCGTTCAGCCAGATCGTCGCCGATGATCATTTCGCGATCCTGTTCCTGTTCACCCCGCGCGCCGCCTTGCAATCGGATGTCGAGATGATCTGGCTGGTCGATGGCCGCGCGACCCAGGAACAGGTTGACATCGACAAGATGATCTGGGGCTATCACGCGACCACGACGCAGGATAAAAAGATCACCGAGGATAATCAGGCCGGGATCATGTCGAGCCGCTATCGCCCCGGCCGTTATTCCGAGCAGGAGGGCAGTGTGATCAAGTTTCAGTCCTGGTATCTCCAGCAATTCGGGCCGACCGCTGCCTGAATGACCCTGCCGACCGTCATGCGCGCGGTGCTGCTGACCGGCAACGGCGGGTTCGAAAAGCTCGAGTATCGCGACGATGTGCCGGTGCCGCTTGCCGGCGCGGGCGAAGTGCTCATCAAGATCGCCGCCGCGGGGGTCAACAATACCGACATCAACACGCGGATCGGATGGTATTCGAAGGCCGTGGCGGAGGCGACCGAGGTCGGCGGAGCGTCGGGCATCGCGGGGGCCGAGAACGACGGCTGGTCGGGCGTGGCCTTCCACTTCCCGCGTATCCAGGGGGCCGACGCGTGCGGGCGGATCGTCGCCGTGGGGGAAGGCGTGGCAGCGAGCCGGATCGGATCGCGTGTGCTCGTCGAACCGGTCTTCCGAGCCGAGGGTGCGGCGCTCGCCAGCGCGATCTATTTCGGGTCGGAAATCGATGGTGCGTTCGCCGAATATGCGGTTGCCCCGTCGCGTCACGCCCACGCGGTCGATTGCGCGTGGAGCGACGCCGAGCTTGCCTCGATTCCCTGCGCTTATTCGGCGGCGGAGAATATGCTCACGCGGGCCGGGCTCGCGGCGGGTGAAACAGTGCTGGTCACCGGCGCGTCGGGCGGCGTTGGCAGCTCGGCGGTGCAACTCGCCAAGCGGCGCGGGGCGCGGGTGATCGGGGTTGCCGGGGCGGACAAGGCTGCGGCAGTGCGAGCGATCGGCGCCGATCGGACGATCGATCGAGGTGCCGACCTGTTGAACGAGCTTGGTCGCGAGAGCGTCGAGGTGGTGATCGATGTCGTTGGCGGTTCGCAGTTCGATGAACTGCTCCAGCTGCTGAAGCGCGGCGGGCGCTACGCCGTCGCCGGTGCGATTGCCGGGCCGATCGTTTCACTCGACCTGCGCACGCTTTATCTCAAGGATCTGAGGCTGTTGGGCTGCACCGTGATCGAGCCGACCGTGTTCCCGAACCTGGTCTCATACATCGAACGCGGCGAGATAAGGCCGCTGGTGGCGGCGACTTATCCGCTGAACGAGATCGTCGCGGCGCAGCAGGCCTTCCTCGAGAAAGCACACATCGGCAAGATCGTGCTGCTCGTCTAATCCCACCGTCAGTCGCGGAAAACCACGGTGCGGGTCCCGTTGAGGAGCACGCGCCCGCTCAAGTGAAGCGCGACGGCGCGCGACAGCACCCGCCGCTCGATGTCGCGGCCCTTGGCGACGAGGCCGTCGGGGGTGTCGGCGTGGCTGATCCGCTCGACATCCTGTTCGATGATCGGTCCCTCGTCGAGGTCGCCGGTGACATAATGAGCAGTCGCGCCGATCAGTTTGACCCCGCGCTCGTGCGCCTGATGGTAGGGCTTGGCGCCCTTGAAACCGGGCAGGAAGCTGTGGTGGATGTTGATGCACCGCCCGGCGAAGCTTTCGGCGAGCTCGTCGGACAGGACCTGCATGTAGCGCGCGAGGATCGCCAGTTCGGCGCCGGTCTCGCGGAACAGGCGGGCGACCTCGGCCTCCTGCGCGGGCTTGGTGGCGGCGGTGACGGGCAAGTAGTGGAATGGGATGTCGCGCAGGTCGAACTGGTCGAACGCC